>RKRX01000152.1 GCA_007571185.1 Oceanicaulis sp. | reverse complement strand
ACATATAGGTGGGCCGCGAGCACGTTGCCGGAGATATAACCAAAAGTTGGTGAAATTTTGAAGCAGAGCGCTGTGTGATGACGGGGATCGGTTCAGTACCTGTCGTGGTGCCGTGTGTGCGCGACCGCGGGTCAGACTCCGATGGGACGAAGATCAGGTTCCGCTCATCGCGGGTTCCACCGAGGCGAAGTCAGTGGAAGAACTGCTGTCCTGGCTGTACTCAAAGGTATTTCCACGGGTGATTTCAGCGAGGCGTTGTCCGCGCTTGTTGGGCCCGTTGCGCGAGGTCTGTCATCATCGACTATCAGCCGTGAGAAGGCGACATGGTGTGAAGAGCACCAAGCTTGGAGCAAGCGCGATCTTGAAGGCAAGCGCTATGTCTACATCGGGGCTGACGGGGCGTACTTTACGCCGTGCATGGACAACGATCGGCGGTGTATGCTGGTGGTTATCGGCGTTGATGAGCACGGCGAGAAGGATGTGCTGGCGATTGAGGACGGGTTTTGGGAGAACACCGACAGCTGGAGGGGCTCAAGAGCCGGGGCTTTCGCGAGCCGCCGGCACTGGCTACTGGCGACGGGGCGCCGGGGTTCTGGATGGCGGCGCTGCGCGATGTCTACCCTGACACGCGTGAGCAATGCTGCTGGGTGCACAAGACGTCAAACGTGCTGGGTGCGATGCCCAAGTCTGTTGTTCATGAGAGGGCCAGGGCTGATCTTCAAGATATCTCGATGGCGCAGACACAAGGCGAGGCCAACGCCGCTCTCGATCTTCTCAACGAGGCCTGTGGCGTGAAGTATGAGAAGGCGGCGGCCAAGCTGGGTGAAAGATCGCGACGAGTTGCTAACCTTTTACGGCTTTCCGGCGGAACACTGGAAACACATCAGGACGACCAACCCGATCGAGAGCACCTTCGCCACTGTGCGAATCGCACGCGCAAGACCAAGGGAGGCCTGAGCTGCAAGAGCGCGCTGTGCATGGTTTTCAGATTGATGATGTCGGCGAGGAAGAAGTGGCGTAAGATATCGGACCGAGCCGCCTGCCAGAGGTCATACAAGGGGTTGTCTTCAAGGACGGGATGAAGCAGCTTCAAGCTGCCGCCTGACCATGGACATCACCAAACTTTGGGCGCAACTCTCCTGGCGGGATATTCTCGAAACCCTGCACACGGCCGCTGGACAGCTTGCCCAAAAGCTCCAACTCGCTTAACCAGCGACAAACGCGATAACCTGGATATTTACGGCAATTTAATGTCAGCCACACGAATTGAAAAGATGCCAGTCTTGATTTTTTTTCTATGCAGAAACAGACTGAGACACACGTTGTTTAACCAAGTAAAAATCAAGTAACCTGAACAAAGCCCAATTATACCGAAATTTGTAGATAAAAATAATCCGGCTAACAGCGATAAAATTGAAAATATAAATCTAAAAAGACTATTAATTTTTTCGAATCCAGACATAATCATAATTGAATTCAAAGGGCCAAATACAGACCAACTTAATTCCGAAAGCAATAAAATGACGAGAATAGGATAGGCACGGGTATAATTTTCACCAAAAAGATGAAGAAAAAACCAACCTATTACGATAAAAATAACGGGAGTAATCATGCTAGCGATTAACATAAGAAGGCTTGTTTGAGATATAACCGATTGCAAGGCTGCCGTACTGTTACTGGCTGCACGGGCAATGTGGGGTGCGATGACTTTTCTCACTGCACCCCTGAAAAATTGTCCAACTGACGCAATTCTTTCCGCGGCCAGATACAGTGCGGTAGTTTCCAAATCGAACATTACTCCGGCAACGACACTGCCGCTGCGAGTCATCAGAGCTTCGCCTACGTCACCGGGCCAGATGCCCAAAGCTGTTTTCAGTCTTCGCCCCGCGGTGCTTTCGAGGATTGATACATCTTTCCTCGGAATCAAAGAAGTAGCTTCGGTCCGTGCGCGCGCTTTGGAACATAATACACGCTGGAGCTGCCACCCTTCAAACAGCAAGGTCACCCAGCATGAAACGGTAAAAGCGATCAATGCGGATGATACGCCGAGTCTGTTGATCACGGCGAGAATGATACAGCTGATAATCAATAGGAGTGTTTTCAGGATTGAGAAGCTGAACAAGGATAAAAACATTTTATCCGCTGCACGTAGTGCAACGCGCTGCATTTCCGACAAGCCGCTGCCTATAATGGCTAGACCTGTGACCATCGCGATGAACATGGAACTGGAGACGGGTATGTTGATACCGGTTCGCGCTGCAACCATAAGCAGCCCCAGAATCAGCGTGGTATTGATGGACACCACCACGAGTGCTTGGTTCAGGATGTTGCTGAAAGCCGTGCTATCACCCTGATTCCAGACCCGGGACGCGTATTTGAGAAGCGTGGAACGGAAACCCATCGCCGCCAACTGCGTCGCCAGAGTGGTGACACCAAAGACATACAGGACTAAGCCAAAGTCCGATTGGTCTAGCCACCGCGCCAATAAACCCGCACACACCAGCCACAGCATTGCGCCTGCAATGCGCATGAACAGAGCGATCACGGCATCCTTGGTCAAGATATTGCCCTCTATGTCCTATGTCCTGGTCTGTACCGAATAAATCATTCAGCACACGATGGCGCGCCCATCAGGATTCGAACCTGAAATTTCCGCCTTCGGAGAGCAGCGCTCAAGGTACACCACTCATG
>RKRX01000207.1 GCA_007571185.1 Oceanicaulis sp. | reverse complement strand
TGGCGGAGGACGCGTAGACAACCGAGGCGCGCCCTATCGGATGATCACCGCGCGGGGGCCGGTGATTGTGCGCCTGCTGGCTGCAAGCGGTGTAATCAACCTCTCTGGCGACACCGTGCTGAGCGCCCGTGCCCTGCTGCCGGCCCAAGGTCTGTCAGAGCCCGCCGGCAGGCGATTGGCGGCGGGCTCTGACAGACCTTGGGCCGTCAGCAGGGCACGGGCGCTCAGCACGGTGTCGCCAGACAGGTTGATGAGACCGTTTGCAGCAATCAGGCGCACAATCACCGGCCCCTGGGATGTGTTCATCCGATAGGGCGCACCTTGGGTGTCTACGAGCTCTCCGCCAAATGCAAAACCGCCGATTGTGGGGTCGGGGTCTAATTGCCCTCCCACATGCAGTGCTGACAGACCGATGGGTTCGGTCAGCAGCAGATAGAGCAGGCGGGCTTCCGCGTCTGTGAAGGCGGTGATGCTCCGCTCCCGATCAATGATCGCGCGCAAGGTGGCGTTGGCGCTGCTCATGGCGGTGAAGGCTGCTCCGGAAAGAACGGCCAGAATCACGATAGTCCATAGCGCCAGAACAAACACATAGCCGCGCCGCATTCCTCGCCTGCGCTTCGATACTCTGGCCCGGCGTTTCACAGCATGCTCTCCAAATCCTGTGCCCGCACGGGTAGAGCAAACCCGGCATCTATACGCGCCGCCCACACTCGTTCTTCAAGATCATTGACGACGCTGACAAAGTGTGGAGGGGGGCGATAATAGTCGGGCTCGGGATCAAACCCGGTCTCGGGCGGCCAGATCGGTGTGTTCGAGGGCGGCGTCCCGGCGTAAAAATCACTAAGGGACAGATGAGTGTAACGCAGCTTATAGCCCGCGCCTTCAAACCGGACGACGTCCACGCTGTGCCCGCCTTCGCTGTAGGTCAGCGTGGTCTGTCCGCGCCCTGTTCCCATCAAGCGCACCGAGAAGGCGCGCGCGGCGCCCGGAGTGTCGAACACAGGTTTTGCCGTTGCGCCGGAAAATCCATTTTCATGTCCTGTGAACAGGTGGTTTGCATTGAGATATCGGGGCAGTGCGGCGGCCAATGCCTGTGTGGCGGCGGCGCGATTGAAGCTGTCGGTGATAAGCATGGCGGCGGCGCGATCCAGACCTGCTACACTGTGTGAGACCGAGATTATTGATTGCAGCAGGACGAGCGTTGTGATTGAGGCGATCACAAGCGCGATGAGAGTCTCGATCAGTGTGAACCCTTTTTTCATCTTGACATATGCTCGACGATTCTGTACACCGGTTGCGATGATCTGTGGAAAATACTCAGATAACACTCGTTGAACGCAAACTCTAGCCTGCGCTCTCATCGTCAAGAACTGTGGATTGCAGTCATGTCGCTCTCAATCAAGACCCCCGTTCCCGCCCGCTTTCGGGCGTCCGAGGCGGGCTATTCGCTTATGGAAGTGCTGATTGCAGTGGCGATCATCGCTGCGCTGACAGCTATAGTCGCGCCTCGCCTGTTTGAGCGGTTGGAAACCTCCAGAAAGACGGCGGCGCTCAGCCAGATATCCATGATCAAGACGGGTCTGGACGTTCTGCGTCTTGATCTAGGCCGGTATCCCACCGATGAGGAAGGGCTCAGCCTGCTTGTGGCCGATGCCAAGACTTCTGTTTCAGGATGGAACGGTCCTTATATTGACGGCTCTGCTGTGCCTATCGACCCGTGGGGCAACGCCTATCAGTACTCAGCGAACCCCGATCCCCTCATCCAGGGCCGGGTGTACAGCTATGGCGCGGATGGCGCACCGGGTGGTAGTGGGATCAACGCTGATTTTCCCGGTGACTAGGCGATCCACGATTTTGCTGTCTGGCGGCTCTGGGGGTGGGTAATGTGGTAATAGCGTGTGCTTCCGCACGATCTTGGTTCTTAAAAGGGTAAGTCGCTCAGCTCGAGGGCGTTCAGATCACGGCGATGACCCATGCTCGGTAAATCCAGATTTGCTTTTCAGGGGCGGTGCGATCAGCGCGAACCGTCCCGGCAGCGGGGCGCTTGTGATTCGGTCTGGGGTTTTGCGGCGCAGGCGGGGTTCAGCCTGCTTGAAGTGCTCATCACTTTGTCAATACTCGGCCTCGCGGTCGCGATCGTCATTCCGTCCATGTCCGCTGTGCATGAACGTCAGCAGGTGCATGAGGCTTTTTCCGGCGTGAACGCTTGGCTTGCCGCTCAGCGTCTGTCGGTCCATTTGTCTGGGGTGGGACGTTCGCACTCCGCTGGACCGGTTTTCCATCCTGAGTTGCAATTGCCTGCCGGTTGGAGTGTGGAGTTTCTCTCCGAATGGCGGATACATCCCTCAGGCGTTTGTGGGCCGAGCGCGGTGCGCATCAGTTCGCCCCGAGGGCGGATATGGCAACGTGTGGTGGGCCCTCCCGATTGTCGAGCGGCGTTTCGTATTCAGGCGCGTCACCCTGTTAATTGATTCAAACCTTCCAGAGTTTGGGGATTTTGGGGTGCCGGCGAGACGTTTTCGAATGGCTCGGACCCTGGTTTTGAAGAGCGAGCATAGGGATTTTCAGACACCCTTTTCGCCGCTTTGCGCGATGTTGTGCTCTTGGGTCGTCCGGCTTATCGCTCTCAGCGCCATCGTTTGGAGCTTTTTTTCACAAGATCACACAATCATAACCTTGAGGTTTGACTTCCGACCGCCCTAGGCCAGGTTTCAGGAATCAGTGAGAAAAATGGACATTTCGAATGCCTCGGGCTTTCGTCCGATCATTATGCGGAGAGCCTGAGTGGCCCATGAGAATGGACACCTCGTAAAAACCATAAAAACTCACCCGCGCGCTCAAGGCTCATCCATTTCGAGGATCAGAGGCCAGAAAAACAAAGACTTAGCAATAGCCCCACATTAAACGCTCGCCTGCAAGGGGGGGTAGAGGCGTCGAATGATGCAAATTGATCACAGTTCTGATTTTCTTGGGAATAATTGCGGTTGTTTGCTGCAATTATATTTGACAGACGGCACCTCGGGAGATTATATCGCTATTAACCGACGCTGGGGTATGACGTCGCGTGGTCTCTCGAGATCGAGCGAAGCGCCCTGCGGGTGTGGGTGGAGTGCGTTGGCGCGTTCTGCAGTTTGAGTGTTTGACAATGATTGCGGTCTGCGTTACGAGTCAGAAAAGACGGCCGGGGTTTGATCCTGCTGGCTGGTGCAACATCGAGGCGTTCAAGGAGGCCTTAGCCATGAGATTTGGTCAGTTTATACTTTGTGCGGCAGCGATGTCGGCTCTAACGGGTGCTGCTGTATCCCAAAACACAAGCAATTGTGCCCCGGGCTCTGGCGTGCTCGCACGGGAGTGTGACTTTTTCGAACTACCCCAGAACGGGTCGAGTGTAGAAGTCGCATTGCTCGACGATGATGGAAATCGGAGAGCCAGCCCTGATGTTAGGACAGCGGACCACGATTGGGGAGGAGACAGGACGATCTATGTCGCGGGTGAGTACCAAGGAACTATTAAGGGCGATGTAGATGTCTTTTTGCGACTCCGTGATGTGTTTACAACTGTGGGCTCTGGTTCCGTGGTTACGATGAAACTAACATTGAACGATGGTGCTGATGCTGTGTTCATGTCGGCCCCTGACGAGATCAATTTCGAAGACGTGGAATGTGACTTTGTAATGGAAGGAGGCATCGGAGACAGAACGCTCGTGTATAGGAGCAACAGCAGGGTGGATCAGTGTGGGGTTGACGAAACTAGAGCGACAAGTCAACTTGTGAATCTGGAGATCCTTGTCAAGTCAACTCAAACAGAAACCTTGCGTACGGGTAAGGTGGTTCTTAAGGCTGACTTCACATCATCACCCCCTGTAAATTATGCTGGCAGATCCTTCGAGTTCCCCCTGATAGAGTACGTTCGGGTCATTGGGAGCTACCCTTATAGCACGAACGTAGAACAAGGAGATCTCGGAAAGCCGGACGCTCTTCTGCTCCAGCGGTCTGAGCTAGACGATTGGACCAGACACCCGGAAACAAATCTGTACAGGAGTGATGAGTGGGGTCTAATGGGTGCGCTCTCCACGGAGTTTAGGTTTGTGACGCCGCGAGACGGAGACGATAAGCCTATTAAAGTCCTCGATACAAGTCAAACTCTTCCGTCCGAACCGGACATTGGGGACCACTTTGTTGACATCAAGGAATTGGCTGACATCTTGTTGGACACAAGCACGGTTAGGTTTACATTTGAGGGTACTAGAGGTCTTGAAAGTGTCTATCCGACGAGTGTCGAGCCGACGCCGACCCAGGCCGGGAACGAACAGCTTCCTGCTCCGACGTCGGGCGTGCGCTGTGGAACTCCAGTTTCTCTCAGGATATCCTGTACTTTGAGTGCTAGTGCAGTGCAAGAGGCATCGGGCAGTCCAATTCGGTTTCGGTTGCGTCTCAATGGTATAGAGGTGTCGGAAGATACTCTGCCGCAGGACATTGGGTTTGAGTTCGAACCGGCGGAGAGAGGCAGCTATTATTCTCCCGGTCTGGGTTTGCTTACCACAGGTACTTTAGGAGAGGATGATGGTGTGGAAACGGTCAGAGTCGGCCCCTTCCCGTGGACCTCTTTGCGTCCTTCTGGTGGCACTAGGTCGGCGTTCCGTATCTCCGGTATGAAAGCCAGGCCAGGGCATTTGTTCGATGAAGATAATGCCGCTGCCGAGGGAGCCCATGCCATCGTGGTTAGATTGGATGGCGTCTATAGGCGTGATCTGGAGGGCGTTGCACCAACGGGGTCAGTGATGACAATATATCCGGCGCCATTGTTGTCTGATGGTAGGGAAATCGTCCATCTCGAAGAGGATCCCCTAAACGGAGGGGAATATGTCGCTACTTTCACCACGGAAGGTCTGGCGCAACTCTTGGGAACTCAGGGCGGTGTCAACGCCGATATTAGTCTTGACATCACCTTGCCTGATGGAACCGATACCAGTGCTCTGAAAGTCGTCCGCTTGCTGACCAGGGATGGCAGTGTGGGGGGTACAGGCTTTGACAGCTACGATGTCCGAGAGGTTGTCGAAACGCTGAAGGTGCCAGAGCCCGAGGAGTAAGATATCATCTTGGATGTGTCGGATGAAGGGCGGACTTGGTCCGCCCTTCTTTTTTGTCCGATAATGGACCCTTTGGGAGATTAATCGCGTTCCCCGGGTTTGATCCGGGGATGGATGACGGTGAGAGGCGGGAGTATGATCCCTCATCCCATTGGTGAGATTTTACTGGCGCAAAAGGCAATCAGCCGAACCGATATTGATCAGGCTTTGGCTTATCAGCGTGAAACGCCTGTTCTGTTCGGTCAAGCTCTTTTGCGGATGGGCGCGGTGGCCGAGGAGCGCCTGCTTGCAGCGCTCTCCCGTCAGCTGGGTATCCCGCTTCTCGATGCAGAGGCTTTACCACGGGAAGATGCAGACTATCTCCATGCGCCTGCGGCGCTGGGACTGCCGCTGCGCTGGCTGTTGGAAAAAACCGCCGTCATGTGGTGGGCCGGCGCTGATGAGGCCCGACTCGCAGCACTAAAATACCCAGAGCGGACTTCCCCCGCGCCAGATGCCGCCCGGCTCGTCGTGCTGGCGCGTGATCCGCTTGATCCCGGTCTTCAGGAACGGTTGAGCATGTTGTGGCGGGGTGAGATGCAAGTGGTTCTGGGCTCCAACCGCATGCTTGACAGCGCGCTTGCTCGGTTGCAAACCGCGGGCGCCCGGACCCGTGAAGTTGGGCTGACGGATGTAGAGCGTTTGCGGGAGATGGCGGAGGAAGCACCTGTCATCGATTTCGTGAGTGCGGTGTTTGAGGATGCGCTGCGCGATGGCGCCAGCGATATTCACATCGAACCTTTCGAGCACGAGTTCCAGGTTCGTTTCCGGGTGGATGGCGTTCTGGGCCTGGTGCAGACCCAGCCCCGATCCCGGTTTGATGCCGTGGCGTCGCGGATCAAGCTGGTCTCGGCCATGGATATCGCCGAACGCCGCCTACCGCAGGATGGCCGCCAGACGGTCCGATTCGCCGGTCAGGATATCGACCTGCGGGTTTCTTCCTTGCCCGGCGCCTGGGGTGAGTCGCTGGTGCTGCGCCTGCTGCGCAAGAGACAGCAACTGCCGTCCCTGGAAGGTCTGGGGCTTCAGGGTTCCCAGCGCGCCGTGTTTGACCGGGTCATCAGCGAACCCAATGGCGTGATCCTCGTGACCGGCCCGACCGGTTCGGGTAAATCAACCACGCTCTATCGCGCTCTTGAGCGGGTTAATGATGGTACAGGAAAAATTATCACCATCGAAGATCCGGTGGAATACGATATGGAGGGTGTCACCCAGGTCCAGGCGCGCGCCGATATCGGTTATGATTTCGCCCGTGGTTTGCGCGCCATTCTGCGTCAGGATCCCGATGTGATCATGATTGGTGAAATCCGTGACGGGGAAACCGCACGCATCGCCATTCAGGCCGCGTTGACAGGTCATCTGGTGCTCTCGACCCTGCATACCAATACCGCGCTGGGGGCCATTGAGCGTTTGATCGATTTGGGTGTGGAACCATTCCTGGTGTCGGCCTCTCTACGTGGCTTGCTGGCTCAGCGTCTGTTGCGACGTCTGTGTGCGCATTGCACCATCCCGGCCTCACAGGATCGCATTGATGAGGCCGAGCGTCTGATGGCGCAAGCGTCTGATCGCGGCGTGATCTGGCCTCTAGACTCACGGTCAGAACCCGCAAACTGGCGGTCGCCGGTGGGTTGCCCGCACTGTCGCAACCAGGGTTACGCCGGTCGGATTGCAGTCTATGAAGCTGCCGCGGTTGAAGGTGATCTGAAAGAAGCGATTGCTCATGGCCGGGGGCGGGCTGGCGTGGAGGACGCTGCCCGTCGGGCGGGATTCCTATCGTTGATGCAAGATGGTCTGCTCAAGGCGCGCGCCGGGATTACATCTGTGGAAGAAGTGCTGCGCGTTCTGGGCGGTGCGGCGGCTTCGCAGGCGGCGCTGAGCCAGGGGGCCGACCATGGTTAGTTTCGCCTATAAGGGATTCAAGCGCGACGGCGCTTTGGTCGAGGGCCGGACCAACGCTCATGATCGCGATGATGCTGTCAGTCAGCTGCGCAGTCAGGGCATTCTGGCCTATGAAGTCAACGCCAGTGACGGTGCGGATCGGACTTTCACCCGCAAGTCGGCCAAGCCTCGTGATCACCATCGCTTCATGCGTCAGCTAGCGACCTTGCTAAAGGCGGGGGCGCCGCTGTTGAGTGCGTTTGACAGTCTGTTGGAGCAGGAGTCTTGCAGGGAACTCTCTGAGCAGATGCGGGCGATTCGATCAGAATTGCGCGGGGGAGGGCGTCTGTCCCGGGCGCTGGCCGTGCATATGCCGACCCTGCCTGACTATGCGCCGCGTCTTGTGGAGCTGGGTGAGGCGACAGGCTCTCTCGATGCGCGACTCAACGAAGTCGCCGCCCAGATAGGCCGTGATCTGGCCTCGGCTGAGGAGGTGCGCAATGCCCTGTCCTATCCTGTCTTTCTGGCTCTCGCTGGATTAGCGGCGGTGATCTTTATCTTCCTCTTCGTGGTGCCGCGCTTTTCCGCTCTGCTGGACAACGCAGACGCCTCGATTCCGGCGCTTTCGCGTGCAGTGCTCAGTATCGGAGTGTTTTTGAGCAATAATACGGTCCTGGTTATGGGCCTCGGCTTGGTGCTGGTGTTGGGGGCGGGGCAGGGGTTACGCGCATCCCGGACCCGGCGCGTCCTGGTGCGGGCAGCTTTGCGTACTCCGGTTCTGGGGCGGTTTCTGTCAACCAGCGACACGGCCCGCTGGGCGCGGATCACCGGCACGGCATTGTCTGCAGGCGCGGGGCTGATTGACGCGTTGAAGCTGGCCGAGCGCGGGATGATGTCGGATAAACGCCGCCGGGGGTTAGAACAGGCCCGTCGCGCTGTTCGTTCGGGCGACCCGCTGGAGGTCGCCCTGAGGGTACACACTGATACTGACGCCATGACCCTGAACTTGATTCGTACCGGACGGCTGTCCGGCGCTCTCAACGAGATGCTGCTCTTTATCGCCGAAACGGGAGAGCAAGATGCACGTAACCTGGCCAAACGGTTGACCGCACTGACTGAGCCTTTGGCCATTTGCTTCATTGCTTCAGTGATCGGGTTAATCGTGATCAGCCTGGTTCTGGCCATGTCCAGCCTGTACAGCTTCGACGTGCTCTAAATCTCAGAGCCATCCATGGGCTCGACAGAACGTTAGCTGGTCCTTTGAAAACAGGCTCAGATCGGTTTCCCTGCCTCGGCCTTGGCTGCTGGGCGTGATGATGCCTGTGCACGCCTGACTCAGCAGATTGGGGTCAATCCGGCTACCAAGCCGGGTGAACAGCTCTGTCAGGTGGTCTTCGGGAGCACACACGAAAGCGTCATAATCCAGCAGGGTGGTGCGATTGGCAAAACGCTTCATTCGAGCCTGTTGCTGCTTATAGGCGTCAATCCATAGAGCAAGCTGTGCGGCGGGAACGGAACCTAGGCGGACCGGGTCGATTCCACGCTCCGGGCCCCAGCGTTTGAGCTGATTGGTGTTTTGGTTGACCGCCATGTCCAGCGGGTTGCGATGCACGAACACGAAGGCCGCGTCAGGCCAGTGTTCCAGAATCGTGTCCGCAAAAATCCAGGTATTGGGTTCCTTGATCAGGAAAGGATCCGATCCCGTTGGAGCTGTCCAACAGGTCACGGCGTTTGACAGAGCTTTAAACTCCGGTTGATCCGGCTGAAGGCCGTCTTCGGTTATGCGCCGAAGCTGATCTAGTCGATCCCTCTTGTTGGGCATAGGGGCAGGCATCCACCCGGTGCGCACGAACAGATAGGTAAAGGTCAGGCAATCCCGGGACATGTTGAGAGCGGGGCCATGGGCGTAACCCAGCCGTTCGATGGCCCCGGCGATGGCCCGCGTGCCTGACCCTCCCAGCCCGCCGACGACCATGACATGGGGATGGGGGGACATTGCATGGAAACGGAGAGACTGGGACATGGGGCGGCGATCCGAGCAGCTGTTGTAATGCCTCGTCGTCGTCGCCAAGCTCGGTTAGCCTTCGGTCGGCGACTGGGGAGAACAGGCGAAAATGTCTGATAGCACATGCTATATCGTATTGGGCATGCATCGCAGCGGGACGAGTGCGCTGACCGGCGCTTTGCTTGAAGCTGGCGTGTATCTGGGCCGGGTTCTGGACAGGAGCATCAGGCGCAATCCTAAAGGGCTTCAGGAACCGCCCGCAGTTTTGTACATGCAAGAAGATCTGCTCAAGGTTAACGGCGGCAGTTGGGACAATCCTCCCCAAACCCTGCACTGGCCGCCCCTGCATGCTGCTGTACGCGATCTGTTCATTGAATCCCGCAAGGGCATGGAGAAATGGGGGTTTAAGGATCCGCGCACTCTGCTGACCCTTCAAGGTTGGCTGGATGTGTTGCCCAAAGCACGGCCACTGGGGATTTTCCGTCATCCCATGGCGGTGGCGCGGTCGCTGGAAAGTCGGAACGGATTTCCGATCGGGACAGGGCTTGAGGTATGGCTGGCCTATAATGCACGTCTTCTGCACTGGCGGGACGAGCTGAATTTTCCTATCATAGAATGTGTGTCGGACGCAGCGGAGATGAAGGTCAAATTACAGAACTTGCTGGAGGCTTTGGATCTTGAATCCAAAACTGATCCCGGTTTTTTCGACGCTTCCCTTCTGACCGTCCAGAATGAGGCTGGAGATACGCTGCCCACCCCGGTTGTGGAGGTTTGGAACGGGTTACGCGACCGTGCGCTCTGAGATGGGGTTCACACCGCACAGCACACGGTTGTTCCCCAAATTTCAGGGGGCGGAGGCCTATGTGCTCACCGGGATTGCAGCGCGCTGTGACCGGGTGGTGCTCAGCGATCGGGTCGAGCCTCATGTGGCCGATCGGCTACAAACCGATCCAGACTCAGTTCGAACCGTGTTCGTCTCCTTGCGGGCGCATGAGTATGCCCTGACGTATTTTCTTGACACCGTCTTGCCCCAGCTCCATCGACCCTTTGTGCTGATCACCGGATCAGAAGACGTCACGCTTCCTCATCAGGTAGACAAGCGCTGGCCAGCCCTGCCCGGTCTCATGCGGGAGCGGTTATTCAAACTGGCCAAGCATCCACTCCTGCTCGCTTGGTTTTGTGAAAACCTCGACACCTGTTTTCATCCTAAAGTTCGCCCCCTGCCGTTGGGCATGGTTTATCCCGATTCCGATGCAATCCCGGCCACGCTGACCGCACCCGAATGGGGCCGGACGGCGGATCGGTATCGCCGCGTTCTGTGCGCCCACCGCGTGCGCGAGGGAGCGCAGTGGGAGCCTCGCAGGACCGTCACGGCATTGGCCAGGTCGCACTGGCGCCCCTTCACAACTGTACTGGAAGCTCCTGTTGACGAGGTTGAATATGAGGCGCTGATTCACAACCATGCCTTTGTTCTGTGTGTGGAAGGCGGAGGGCTAGACCCCTCTCCAAAGGCATGGAAGGCTTTGTTGAACGGGGCGGTGCCGATCATCCGTCGGACCGCAGTCAGTGAGGCTTATGCGGCATTTCCGGTTGTGACTGTAGGGGACTGGACTGAGCAGGCGCTTTGCCCGGCCAAGATTGAGACCTGGTTCACCCGGTATTTTCGGACCGGTTTTATGAGGGTCCAGCGGGAGATGATTCTTGAACGTTTGGGAATTGAATACTGGTGGGCGAGTGTTCAACGAGCGTTTGAAAACCGGTAAGCGCCGCCGTGCCCGACCGGGCTCGGGTCTGGATCGCTCTGAAAGGGCAGTGGTGTCGAGAGGAGTGAGGGGCTAATATGTTCGCGTTCAAACGCTGAGGGAGCCGGACTATTGCTTTACACGCTCTCATTTGACGGGTTACGTAACCACCTGAGCGAAGAGCACCGGGCGCTGCTTGTCGCTTTTGATCCGGCTGATCTTCTGGCTCGCCTTGAGGAGCATGCTGCGCAATGTTTGATGATCTGGTGCGCGCCCGCGCCAGAATTGCTGGGCCACGCCCTGTACCGGGGCATGGAGCCCGATAAGGCTTTGTCTTTTGTTCAGGAGCGCCTGTCTGTGCTGTTGGGGCTTCATCGCAAGCATCGCCGCCGCGTGCTTCTGATCCCCGCCGACGCCGGTCATCTACCCGAAGTCGAACTTGAAAAGACGGCCGCGCGCTTTTTTGAAAGTCGCATCATCCCGGTGTTCAGCGTGAAAGGGGAGACCTGTCCGGTCCCGCACACGGGCATCTTGCGTCAGACACTGATCGCGCCCAGCCTGCTTCGATCACAGCCTGTGCTCAGCGGATTGTCTGACGAGCTGGAGGCTTGTCTCAGCCCGATCGTTTATGACGAGGCGGCGCTTGCCGCGCGTGCGGGGGCTGCACTTGCAGCGATCGGGGCATTTGCACGCTCCGATTCACCAAGGTTCTCATCGGACAGTGTCTGTGACGAAACGCTTGACGCACAGCGTGAAACAATCGCCGCCTTCCAATCTGCACTGCTCGCCTGTGAGCAGGAGCTGGAATGGTATCAGGAAATGACGGCTGGCAAGCCTGATGTGGTGCGCCAGAAAAAACTTGAGCATGAAGTGATCGCGCTGCAACATCAGTGTGATGATTTGAAGGACGAGCTGGCGGCGGCGACCAAGGCGCTGGAATGGGCGCGCAAAGACAGTGATGAGCATCGCAGTGCGCTGGCGCAGATGCGCAGTTCCACCTCATGGAAGGTCACCGCGCCTCTGAGAACAATCCGCGGCGCGGGCGGCAAGGTTAAAGGAGACGCCCGGTGATGGAACGGGTTGGGGATATGCTGATCCCGTCCATGCCGTTGCTGTTGCACATCGGGGCCGGTGCGCAGGGCTGGAAAGAGTTATGCGCTAAGGCTGAACATGTGGTTTTGGTTGAGCCTGATCCCGTCGCGGCTGTTCAAGCTGAAACCTGGCTTGAGGCCCACGGCGGGGGGGAAACAGTCCAGGCCGCGGTTGCGGCCCGGACAGGTTGGGCGCGTCTGAACTGCACGCGCCACGCCCCCCTCAGCAGCACGCGCGCTCCGACCGGTGCGCTGGAACTGTTCCCCGGTCTGAGCACTCTTCGGACCCTGTCGGTGCGGGCGCTCACCCCGCGCCGCTTGGTGCGCGATCATATGAGCAGGCCTGAGCAGAGAGGATGCGGGCTGGTGATTGAAGCGCCTTCGGAGGTGCTTTTGGTGCTGTCTGATCTGCACGAAGCGGATCTGCTTGGGGCTTTTGAACTGATCGTGGTGAAGATCGCCCGGGCCCCGCTTCATGAGGGCGGCGCCGGGCTTGCCGAGGTTCAGGCTTGGCTTGATGAACATGCCTTCAAAGTAAACTGGCGCGCCGGGTCGCCGGACCCGGAGATCATGGAAGGCGTCATTGCACCGGACTGGGAGCGACGTGCGAAAGAGTTTGAAACAGACGTATCTGATCTTCGCGCCCAGCATTCCGGGTTGGCGGATACGTTAGAGGCGGAGCGTCAGAGCCATTCTGATCTTCGCGCCCAGTATTCCGGGTTGGCGGATACGTTAGAGGCGGAGCGTCAGAGCCAGCAGCGCCTCAACGCCGAGATAGAAAAACTGCGCGCCCAGCATTCCGGGTTGGCGGATACGTTAGAGGCGGAGCGTCAGAGCCAGCAGCGCCTCAACGCCGAGATAGAAAAACTGCGCGAGGATAACCGCTTGTCATTGCGCCTGCAACGGCTTGCCCAGGCGGATGTGTCCGATCTCCAGGCGCAACATGCGGACCTTCTTAAAGAAAAGACCGAACTAGAGCGTGTGCTCGAAGTTTTCGCGGCTCGCCTGCGGGCCGAGATCGCCACCGTCGCCACTGACCAGTCGGAAAGAGCGAAAACGACCGCGCTTGCGACGGACAGCTCCGGGCGGACTTCGGCGGATGGATAACTTAACCCGATATGCTGACGGACAGGGCGCGATTCTTCCCGATGTGGAGGGTGTGCGTCGCTTGCCGGTTGAGAACTTGACCCGGCTGGTCGCAATCCTGGATCGGAGGCCACGTTCGGACCCTGCACCGATTCGCACAGTGCATCATTTCGCCTGCACGGGCGGGACGCTGTTTTCGAAGGGGGTGCAGTCCCAGCCTAATACCCTAGTACTCAGCGAGGTGGATCCGCTCAGCAGTCTTCATACAAAGACCCGACAGTCCCGGTTTGCACCGACAGACCCCATCCTGCTGGCGCGCAATGTGCGCAATCCGATTGACACCGACACAGCCGTATCCATGTTCAGGGCCTCAATTGGTGCGCTTTATGAGCGTCTATCCCGTACTGGGCGGAACCTGGTATTACGAGATCATGCCCATTCTAGGTTCTGTACCGAGACACCCTGGCGGGAGCGGCCCGGCTTGCGTGAAATGGTTGAAGAGTTGGCGCCGGTGCGATCAATCGTGACTGTCCGCCATCCCATTGATTCCTGGCTGGCGCTGGCGTGGAATGACTGGCGGCATTTCTCTCCTTTCTGTCTGGAAGAGTATGCGATCCGCTATCTGGCTTTTCTGGACGCTCACTCGGATCTACCACTGATTCGATATGAAACGTTTACCGAAGACCCTGACCGCAGCATGCGGGAAATTTGTGACATCCTGGAGCTGCGGTTCAATCCAGACTGGAAAATGCTCATCTGCGTCATGAATCTGTCGGGGGACAGCGGGCGACGCAGCCACAAGATCACGCCACGTTGCCGCCGCATCTACACCAGCGATCTGGTTAAAGAGGCTGCCGACAGTCAAGGTTATCGGTCATTGTGTGCGCGTTTGGGGTATGAGGCTGCACTGGAGGTTTTGCCGATCTCGCGCACCGCAGGGCCTGGAAGCGATGTCGAGCATCAGGAGTACTGATCGGTGCCCATTTCCCTGTTTGCACCCTATTTCAGGCCCACCGACCCCGCCCGACGTGAAGAGCTTGGACTTTGCCTCGAGAAGAACAGACAGAATGCGTCGATTGCGCATGTCTATCTTATGGTTGATGACGGGGCGGAGATCGCGCTGGAGGATGGACGGGTTACGGTCATTCGCATGGACCATCGTCCGACCTATCAGGACTGGACGCAGCTGACCGAAGCGTACTGCCCCGATCATATTTCGGTACTCGCGAACGCCGATATCTACTTTGACGATACCCTCAACGCGCTGGAGACGGTGTTTGAACATGATCCCACCGGTTTTGTGGCCCTCAGTCGTCATGAACTTGAAGACGATCAACCAGTTCTGCATCCAGATCCACACTGGTCGCAGGATGTTTGGGCCTATGCGCCCGCGCACGCCTGTAACCCGGACCGGGATCGGTGCTTGAATTTTCCGCTGGGAACGCCGCGTTGTGATAACAAGGTTGCCTATACTTTCGCGATCTATGGTCACACGCTTTACAATCCCTGCCGCCATGTGCGTAGCATCCATGTGCACGACACCGGCATCCGCACCTATGACAAAAAAGGCGATATGCGGATCGTAGGCGGCATGGCCATGGTGCACCCTGGTGACGGATTGACCGATTCGGCCCGGCTCGACATTGAGATGTGGCCGGTCCGAACCGATAAATTTCCGTCCGTCAGATTAAACTCGACTCTTGAGAAATGGGCGCAGGAGCGTGGTACGCAGACACCCGTCCGGCACGCTCCCGATTGCACGAAGAGGGCTTTGCCTGTTACCCGTATTGAAGGTTCGCCCAACGCGGATCGCCGGAGCGGGGGCCTGTATCGGGACCGGAATGTGGCGGGATATGACGCGCACTGGCAGTATCCCGCCATTACCGAACAGCATGCATTCAATCAGATTCGGCGACTGGCGCAGCGTGGCGGTAAGGTCGCTTATCTGGGCTTTCCCTGGGCGACCCTGGTTGATGTAACAAATCACAACAAATCGGATATGGACCGTTTGTCTGAACTTAAGAACGGGTTGGCGCGGGCGGCTGACGCCTTGCGCAGTTATGATCGGATCGTGACCGTCTGCCAGCATATTCACATGCTGGAATTTGTCGCACTTTTTGAAGAATCAGGCGTAACGGATGTGTTCTGGGCGCACGCCACCCATGATCGCATCTGCTTTGGTGCAGACAGGTCCATGGCCATTCATCCGTTTCCACTATATCCGGTTCAGGTTTCCGACAGTGTCGCGATACCGTTGCAGACTCGCCAATATCTATTCTCGTTTGTAGGAGCGCGAGGCACTGATCTCTATCTGACCCGATCCCGCACCTATGTGCTTGAGGAGCTCGGTGACGACCCTCGCGGCTATGTGCGAGATCGCGAATCCTGGCACTATAACAAAATCGTTTATGACCGGCAGGTGTTCAACAAAACCGGGACCGATGAAAATTCTGTGGATATGCAAGCCTCTGCCGAGTTTCGTCATATCATGGAGCAGACTAGGTTTGCGTTATGTCCCTCAGGGACGGGGCCCAATTCAATCCGTTTATGGGAAGCTATCGCTAATGGGGCCGTGCCCGTTGTTCTGTCTGACAATTACAAGGCGCCAGGATCCCAACTGATCTGGGAACAGGGTGTTGTTCAGTGTGCGGAAGATCGGGCCAGTGTCCGTGCCCTGCCGGAGCGGCTGGAGGCGCTGGGTTCTGACCTAGACACCCTCCGTCGGCGCCAGGCGGCGCTGACCCTGATTAAGGCACGCTACGGTCGTGCCAATTTCGTGTCCGATATTTTATCTTTGATGTCGGCCTGAAGGAAAACAATGATGGGCAAGTACAAACAGGATCCGGTGTTTCAGGCATTCAATCCTGTTGAAATCGAGGCGGATGGGCGCAGCGTATACAATTTTCTGGGGCTCGCTACACGGGTCCGGTACAAGAAGGGCTGGGTGAAATTTGCACCGCCTGCAGGCGCCAGAATGACGCCGGGGTTTCCGGTGGTGAACGAGCATTATCTGGACTGGGTGGCGGTTCTGGAAAGCGTGTTGCGCGCTGAGGGCGCCTATCGCTTTGTGGAGCTTGGTGCAGGTTGGGGCCCATGGACGTCAGCGGCGCTGGCCGCCTGCCGCCAACGGTCTGCGATCACTGATGTGGAAGCCATCGCCGTGGAGGCCGATAGCGTACACTATGCGTTCATGAAAGAGCACTTTGAGATCAACGGCTTGAACGGCGATGGCGTGAGCCTGATCCATGGCGCTCTCGGCGCTGAAACCGGGGAAATATCCTTCCCGGTGATTGAGAACCCCGATGAGGATTATGGGGCATCCTTGCGTCAGGCTGGGCAGGCCGCCGCCACGGTGACGGTGCCGCAGTACACGTTGGAGGATGTTTTCGGCCGTCTCTCAGGGCCTGTGGACTTTCTGCACATGGATGTTCAGGGTGTGGAATATGACGTTCTTCCCCACGCTATGGCGTTGGTGAAGGCGAGAGCGAAAGCCGTGCTCATAGGCACGCATATTTCCTCTGGACGTCACCACGCTATGGTGGCTCTGTTTCGCGATCGGGGCTGGCGTATCCGTGTGGACTATGAACGTGGTCAGCTCTGTGACACGCCCTATGGCCTGATCAAGATCGGTGATGGCGTTCTGGTTGCGGAAAATCCCGCTTTTATTCCCGGGGATGTGTGATCGCCTGGCCCATGTGCCTGTAACCGCCTGTTGAGAAAGATCATTGACCTGGCGAGTGTGGGCCGGATTGTGTTACAGAGATGGCCTTGCGCTCCGGCGCCTGATGGAGTTTAAGCCCGCCACATAAAGATCGCCTTATGTGGAGCACGCTCTTGGCTCGTTCGTCCTGTCTTTTCACAAGTGAAAGTGTGTCTGAGGGGCACCCCGACAAGGTTTGTGACCGTATTTCTGATACGATGGTGGATTTGTTTCTGGCCAGGGATCCGGTGGCGCGTGTGGCCTGTGAGACCTTGACAACCACGAACCGGATTGTGCTGGCGGGAGAGGTGCGCTGCGCGGGTCAGATCGACCACAATGAGATTGAGGACGCTGCTCGCCGGGCTGTGCGCGAAATCGGCTATGAGCAAGACGGTTTTAACTGGAAAACTGTGCATGTTGATAACTATCTGCATGAACAATCCGTTGATATCGCCCAGGGTGTCGATGCTGGCGCCGGCCTTTTTCTCGAAGAAGGAGCGGGCGATCAGGGCATCATGTTCGGTTATGCCTGTGACGAAACCCCTGAACTCATGCCAGCGCCGATCAGTTATTCTCATCAGATACTTAAAGAAATGGCTCGTCAGCGCAAAACCGGTGAGCGACCTGAATTCGGGCCTGACGCCAAGTCCCAGGTGACCCTGCGCTACGAAAACGGCCGCCCGGTGGATGTAGCCAGCGTGGTGGTTTCCACCCAACATAAAGAAAGCGTCAATCCCGATGATGTGCGTGAGCTGGTGCGTTCTGCGGTGATTTCAGTATTGCCCGAGGGCTGGTTCCCGCCTGAAGACGAGTTTTATGTTAATCCCACTGGCAAGTTTGTGATTGGCGGTCCGGATGGTGATGCCGGTCTGACCGGCCGCAAAATCATCGTGGACACTTATGGCGGCGCCGCGCCCCATGGCGGCGGAGCGTTCTCTGGCAAAGATCCCACAAAGGTGGATCGTTCGGCAGCCTATGTGTCCCGTTACCTGGCGAAAAATGTTGTGGCCGCGGGGCTTGCCCGTAAATGCACAATCCAGTTGAGCTATGTGATCGGTGTGGCCAAACCGCTATCTGTATATGTAAGCACGCATGGCGCTGGTGAGATTGACGATGTTATCTTAGAAAAAGTCCTGCCAGAAATGGTCGATCTGAGTGTGCGGGGCATTCGCACCCATCTGGGGTTGAACCGCCCGATCTATGAGCGTACCGCCGCATATGGTCATTTCGGGCGGACGCCCGACGCTGATGGCGGTTTCTCGTGGGAAAAGACTGATCTGGTCGACCAGATCAAAGCGCTGGTCTGACGGGTCATGTTGCAGACGGAACGGATCATGAAGGGCCGGAAGCCAGGCCCTGGTGTCCGGCATGCTGTCGCCGGACGAGACCGAGACAGGATGGAAACTCTAGATGACCGAGCCGAAGCGTTCCCGAGCGCGACGCTTATACGGGCGCACCAGCGGTCACAGGCTCACCAAGCGTCAGCAAACCCTGGTGGATGTCCGCCTACCCACGCTGCGCTGGCCGGATGAAGGCAGGCTCGATATTCACTCTCTCCTGCCCGGCCATGACGGTTATGCGTTGGAGATCGGGTTTGGCGCGGCCGAACATCTGATTGGTCAGGCCCGGCGAGCGCCTGGAATCGGGTTTTTGGGCATCGAACCTTTTCTCAACGGTGTGGCCAAAGCGCTGGTAGGTATTGATAGCTATGGGCTCACCAATGTGCGGGTCAAGCGGTCAGACGCCAGGGATGAGATGAACCGAATGCCGTCGGCGGGTTTTGACAGGATTTTCCTGTTGTTTCCCGATCCTTGGCCCAAAAAGCGTCACGCCAAGCGTCGTTTCGTCCAACCCGACACCGCGGAGGAGTTCGCACGGTTGCTCAAACCGGGTGGCCGTTTGCGAGTGGCGACCGACGTCCGTGCTTATGCTGATCACGCCTTGCCGATTCTGATCGGCGCGTCAGGGTTGAACTGGACCGCAACGCAGGCGTCGGACTGGAGGTGCAGTCCCGTTGACCACATTATCACCCGCTACCAGTCCAAGCGTCTGGGCGATATCGAACCGGTTTTTTTTGATTTTGTGAAAGGTTGATTGCCATACTGACCATGAGCGCAACCCCCATTGCCCTGCCGATCATTGCGGCGTATGAAGGTCTTATCAGTTCGACGTGCCGGATGGTGGATCGGGCGGCTCTGGATCGGAGTCGCTTTTTTCATACCTGATCCGGTCTTATATGGAGGGTCAGAGCCGTCCGTGAAAACTCGCAGCCCGCAAGACGAGCGGATTCTCACCATTGCTGAACCTTTGGCTGGGGCGCTGGGGCTCGAGATCGTGCGTGTGCGGGTGATGAGCGGCAGGAAAACCACTGTGCAGATTATGGCCGAGCGTCATGAGGGCGGTATGGATGTGAATGACTGCGCAGGCCTGTCGCGGGCGGTGTCGGAGGTTTTTGATGATGTTGATCCAATTCCGGGCGAATATGATCTGGAAATCTCCTCGCCGGGTATTGATCGCCTCCTGACCACTCTGGCGCATTTTGAACGCTGGGAAGGATTCGAAGCGAAAATCGAACTGGACCGGTTGGTGGAAGGACGCAAGCGATTCCGCGGCATGTTAGCGGGCGTTGAGGATAGAAACGTGCGGATGGACCTTGCGGGAGAGGAAGACACGGCTGTCATCCCCTTCGATTGGATTGCAGACGCCAGGTTGGTGATGGTCGATGCGCTTATGGAAACGAGCCCAAAAGCCCGTAGTCCGATCAGGGGTGAAGACGGTCAGATTGACAAGTAGAAAGAGGAAATGCGGATATGGCTATCGGGGTCAGCGCCAACAAGCTGGAAGTCCTGCAGATTGCCCGTGCGGTGGCGCAGGAGAAAATGATTGATGAGTCGATCGTACTAGAGGCTATTGAAGAGGCCATCGAGAAGGCGGCTCGCTCGCGTTATGGCGCCGAGCTGGACATCCACTGCGACATCAACCCCAAGACCGGTGAGATGCGCCTGACTAGCCGCACCACTGTGGTGGAAGAGGTGGAGAACGATGCTCATCAGCTGACTTTGGAACAGGCGCGTCACCGTGATCCCGAAGCTGAAATCGGCGCATTCTACGAAGAGGAATTGCCTCCGATCGAGTTTGGTCGCGTGGCGTCCCAGACCGCCAAGCAAGTGATCATGCAGAAAGTGCGTGAGGCCGAGCGTCAGCGTCAGTTCAATGAATACAAGGATCGCGTGGAGGAGATCGTCAGCGGCATCGTCAAGCGTGTGGAATACGGCAATGTTATCGTCGACCTAGGTAAGGCCGAAGGCGTTATCCGCCGCTCGGACGGCATTCCGCGCGAAAGCCTGCAGATGGGCGACCGGGTTCGCACCTATATTTATGCTGTGCGTGAAGAGACCCGAGGACCGCAGATTTTTCTGTCGCGCGCCCATCCTGACTTCATGACCGCTCTGTTTGCTCAGGAAGTGCCGGAAGTCTATGAAGGTGTCATCGAGATCCCTCGTGTGGCGCGTGATCCGGGCTCGCGCGCCAAGATCGCCGTGATTTCCAATGACAGTTCCATTGATCCTGTGGGCGCTTGCGTAGGTATGCGCGGCAGTCGGGTCCAGGCTGTGGTCAATGAGCTGGCTGGCGAGAAAATTGACATTATCCCGTGGAATTCTGATCCCGCTACGTTCATCGTCAACGCATTGCAGCCAGCCGAGGTGACCAAGGTGGTGCTTGATGAGGAAGCTGAGCGTATCGAAGTCGTGGTCCCCGATGATCAGCTGTCCCTTGCGATCGGTCGTCGGGGTCAGAATGTGCGTCTGGCCAGCGATTTGACTGGCTGGACCATCGACATCCTCACCGAGGAGGAAGACTCCGAGCGCCGCCAGAAGGAATTCGCCGAGCGTACCAGCGCTTTCATGGCCGCGCTGGACGTGGACGAAATGATCGCGCAATTGCTGGCCACTGAAGGTTTCGCCGAAGTGGAAGATATCGCTTTTGTGAATCTGGGTGAGATCGCCGCGATTGAAAGTTTTGATGAGGACACGGCGCAGGAAATCCAGACCCGGGCGCGTGAGCATCTTGAAAAGTGTGCTGCCGAGCAGGATGCGCGCCGTAAGGAGTTGGGTGTGGATGATGCTGTGCTGGATGTCGAGGGTGTGAATCTGTCCATGACGATCAGGTTTGGAGAGAATCAGATTTGCACGATTGAAGATCTGGCGGGTTTGACCCCGGATGAGTTGCGGGGTTGGTACGAGACCAGGAATGGCGAGCGCGTGCGTGAACCCGGTGTTCTGGAAGGTGATGACATATCACCCGAAGATGCTGAAATGATGATCATGCGGGCGCGTGTGATGGCGGGCTGGATATCTGAAGAAGATCTGCCGTCATCGGAAATTGCAGAGACCGAAACAACTGAAAGCGAGATTTTTGATGAAGGGGTCGAAGACGTCGATCTGGAGAATATCGGCCTGTCTGATCTGGGGCTAGAAGCGGAAAAACTGGGTGTTGACCTGGCAGATCTGCTCGATGCCGATGCAGCGGAGGATGACAAACAATCGTGAGTCGTGGCGTACGCCGGGGCCGGAGCAAGCAGGTGCGTGAACGCCGATGCGTCGCCACCGGACAATCAAAAGCCGAGGCCGCGCTGCTACGGGTGGCGCTGGACTTTAGGGGGCGTGTCACGCCCGATGTGGCGGCCCGCCTTCCCGGGCGTGGCGTTTGGGTCTCTGCTGACCGGATCCTGATCGACAAGGCAGTGAGCAGGCGTCTGTTCGATAGGGCGTTTGAACGAGCGGTCGAAACCCCGGCGGATTTGCCCGATCAGTTTGAAGCTTTGCTCAGGGCGCGCCTGCTCAGTGCTCTGGGTCTGGCGCGCCGGGCGGGACGGCTGGATATAGGGACCGATGCGGTGCGTCTGGCGTTGCAGTCGGCGCCTGCGCCGGTTTGGCGCATTGAAGCGAGCGATGCGGCGGTGGATGGTCGCAGCAAGCTGGACCGGCTGATGAAGGCTCTGGGGGTTGCAACGCCGGTGCTGGGATGTTTTGACGCCGGGACGCTGTCTGGAGTACTCGGGGTTGGAAATGCGGTTCATGCGGTGCTGCTCGAAGGACCGGAGGCGACAGCAGTGACTGTCCTTGCAGGCAAGCTTGCAGGCTTCATTGATCTTGATCCTGCGAAGGCGTCCGCGCACAAGAGTTGAAACACCTTTGAAGGCGGCTAGTCTGACGCGCCTTCAATCCGGGAGAATACTCCCGGGATTGATCTGAATGATGATGCGGCTTCACCACGCGGCGGTGAAGTCGCGCCTGAGAAGCCAAAGCCGTGGCAAGGACGCCTATGAGCGACTCCGACAAACACGATCTCCCGGGCCGCAAGCCCCTCTCTCTTGCTGGACGTTCCTCAGGGACCGTGCAGCAAAGCTTTACACGCGGGCGGCAGAAGTCTGTCGTGGTGGAGAAGAAGCGCAAGCGCCCGGGCGCACCGCCCGGCAAGGTCACCGCGACTGGCAAGTCCAGCTCGCCGCAAACTCCCAAGGACAAGGTTCGCGCCGCCCTTGTTACGAAAGCCAAGCAGCTGGGCCTGTCCGAAGAAGAATTAATCAAGCGCCAGAAGGCTATCCTGCGCGCTCGCGCCGAGCAGGCGGAGCGCGCGGCCCGGCGCAAGGTGGAAGAGGAAGAACGCCAGCGTCGTGAGGAAGAGGAGCGCCGCGCCGCTGAAGAGATCAAGCGCCAGCGCGTTGCTGCTGAAGAAGCCCAAAAGGCGGCGGAGGAAACCCAGCCGGAAGGCGCCTCCAAAGGGGCGCGTAAGTCTGACAAAGGCAAGTCCAGGCCGCAGCCGGCGGCTGAGCCTGACAATTTACCGGCAAACCCGGGCGGTCGCGTGAAATCTAGGAAGGCGGCGCCAGTTGGCGACAAGGCCGCCTCTCCACGCACCAAGCAACCCAAACGTCGTCAAGGCAAACTGACCATTCAGAATCTTGTTGAGGATGATGAGGGCCGTCAGCGTTCGCTGGCGTCCATGCGCCGTGCGCGTGAGCGTGAGAAACAGCGCCGCACGCAGGCCGGTCAGAGCCGGGACAAGGTCGCCCGCGAAGTGGTCGTTCCTGAAGCCATTACTGTTCAGGATCTGGCCCAGCGCATGGCGGAGCGCGCTGCGGATGTGGTGAAATATCTGATGGATCAGGGCCAGATGATGCGTGCTACCGATATACTCGACGCTGACACCGCCGAACTGATCGTTGAGGAATTCGGTCATACGATCAAGCGCGTCGCGGAAGCGGATGTGGAAGAAGGTTTCATCTCTGAAGATGATGCCGAAGACACCAAGAAACCGCGCCCGCCGGTGGTGACCGTCATGGGTCATGTTGATCACGGTAAGACTTCGCTGCTCGATGCCTTGCGTTCTACCGATGTGGCGGCCGGGGAAGCGGGCGGCATCACCCAGCATATCGGCGCCTATCAGGTGCAGTTGAAGGCCGGTGGAAAGATCACCTTCTTAGATACTCCGGGCCACGCGGCGTTCTCTTCCATGCGTTCGCGCGGCGCCCAGGCGACGGATATTGTGATCCTGGTCGTGGCGGCTGATGACGGTGTCATGCCCCAGACTATCGAGGCGATTCACCATGCCAGAGCAGCCGACGTGCCGATAATTGTGGCTGTCAACAAAATTGACAAGCCTGATTCCGATCCCAAGCGTGTGCTTCAGGAGCTCCTCCAGCATGAAGTCTTCGTGGAAGACATGGGTGGTGATGTGCAGTCGGTATCTGTTTCAGCCCTGAAGAAAACCGGCCTTGATGAGCTCACCGACGCTATCAACCTGCAGGCCGAAGTGCTGGAACTGAAAGCCAATCCCGATCGTTCCGCTGAGGGCGTGGTGATTGAATCCCAGATCGACAAGGGTCGCGGTTCTGTGGCGACCTGTCTGATCAAGCGCGGTGTTCTCAAGTGCGGCGACATCGTCGTGGCCGGCGCCCGATGGGGCAAGGTGCGTGCGTTGGTGAATGAACGTGGTCAGCGGATGAAAGAAGCCGGTCCCTCTCTGCCTGCGGAAATCCTGGGCCTCGACGGAGCGCCCGAGCCCGGTGAGGTTTTCGCTGTGGTGGAGACAGAGGCCCGTGCCCGCGAACTGGTGGAATACCGTGAACGCGTAAATCGGGACAGGACAGCAACCCGGAGGGCGGGCGGCGGCGCCTCACTTGAACAGATGATGGCCAAGCTCAGGACAAGTGAAGTCCGAGAGTTGCCGCTGCTTGTCAAATCTGATGTGCGCGGTTCCGCCGAAGCGATTATGGGCGCGCTGGAAAAGGTCGGGAACCAAGAGGTTCAGGCCCGGGTGCTTCATGCCGCCCCAGGGGGCGTTTCGGAAAGTGATGTGCTTCTGGCACGAGCCTCTGGTGCGCCGATCTTTGCGTTCAATGTGCGTGCGAACAAGCAAGCGCGGGATCTGGCGGAGAAAGAAGGCGTAGAGATTCGTTATTACTCGGTGATCTATGACCTGATCGACGACGTCAAAGGCGCGCTGGAAGGCATGCTTGCGCCGGAGAAACGCGAGAACTTCATCGGTTACGCCGAAATCCTGGAAATCTTCAACATCGCCAGGGTCGGCCGCGTCGCAGGTTGTCGCCTCACCGAAGGCGTGGTCAAGCGCGGCTGTGGCGTGCGTCTGCTACGTGACCAGGCCGTGATCCACGAAGGCAATCTGTCCACTCTCAAGCGATTCAAGGATGAAGTTCCCGAGGTGCACGCTGGCTCCGAGTGCGGCATGGCGTTCGAGAACTATCAGGACATCCAGGCTGGCGACATGATTGAGTGCTTTGAAGTTGAAGAAATCCAGCGATCACTGTAGGATATGTCTTCAAAGACAAATGCTGAACCGTCATCTGATTTTGCAAATTCAAGCTCATTTCTGTTCCCGCGACTCATCCGTGCCTTTCGCAAAAACGGCGCGGCGTGGCCTGGTTCCCGGTCGAGTTCGGGTGACGAAGAGGTCATCATGAAAGCTCAATCCCAACGTCAATTGCGCGCCGGCGAGCTTGTGCGTCGCACTGTGGCGGATATCATCCGAGAGGGCGATATGCATGATCCGATAATCGCCTCGGGTGCGGTGACCATTACTGAAGCCCGGATCAGCCCTGATCTGCGCTACGCCACAGTGTATGTGGATATTCTGGGTGCAGGCGATCGCGAACAAGCGGTCAATGTTTTGAACAAGGCTGCCGGTTTCATCCAGCGCGAACTGGGCAGGCGGACCGAGCTGAAATTCACCCCCAGATTGCGCTTTGCCGTCGATGATCGTCAGGATGAGGTAAAATCGGTCGAGGCCTTGCTGGATCGGCCTAGCGTCAAACGCGATCTCGATAAGCATGGTGAAGCGTAATGAGCCGTCGCATGAAGGGCGACAATGTTCATGGCTGGCTGATCCTGGACAAGCCGCTGGATATGACATCCACCCGAGCGGTGTCACGCTGCAGGCGGCTGTTTAACGCTCGTAAAGCTGGTCATGCCGGCACGCTGGATCCGTTAGCCTCGGGCGTGTTGCCGATTGCTTTTGGTGAAGCCACCAAGACAGCGCCCTTTGCGCAGGCAAGCCCCAAAGTCTACAGGTTCACAATCCGATGGGGCGTGTCCACTGAGACTCTGGATGCGGAAGGCGAAGTCATCAGGGAAAGCGATGTTTTCCCGACCCCGGAAGCGATCAGGGCGGCGCTGGGCCGATTCATTGGCGAGATCGAACAAATCCCGCCCAGATATTCCGCCATCAAGGTGAATGGCGCACGCGCCTATGATTTGGCGCGGGACGGTAAGGCGGTGGAGCTGAAACCCCGCCCGGTGCGGATTGACAAGCTGGTATTGCTGAATATACCCGGTGCAGATCTGGCCGTGCTTGAAATGCGGTGCGGCAAGGGCGTGTATGTGCGCGCCCTTGCACGCGATCTGGCGGCGACATTGGGGGTGGAAGGTCATGTGGCGGCCCTACGCCGAACCTGTGTGGGTTCGTACAGTGTTTCACAGGCTGTTTCACTGGACGAGCTTGAGGAACTGGTTCATAAGGGCCGCGCGCTGGAAGCTCTGCTTCCGGTCGAGACCGCGCTGGACGACATCCCGGCGACGGCCGTGACCGAGGATGAGGGGTTCCAGTTGAGGCAAGGTCGGTCGATCGTTCTGCCTCCCCGTCGCGCTTTGGAACTGCGCAAACTTCGGCGTCCCCGCGATATCGCGGGCAAGGACTGTTCGAAGGTTGTTGTGGCGATGGATGCGGAACGGGCTGTGGCGATCGGCGAAGCGCGTGCGGGCAAACTCTCGCCTGTCCGTGTCTTTCAATGGGATTAGGAGCCCGATAAACGATGTCGATTACGGCCGAACGCAAAGCCGAACTCATCAAGGAGCATGCCCGCAGTGAAAATGACACCGGGTCTGCCGAGGTGCAAATTGCAGTGCTGTCCGAGCGTATCTCCAACCTCACTGAGCACTTCAAGATGCACAAGAAAGACAACCACTCTCGCCGTGGCCTTCTGAAGCTGGTCTCCCAGCGACGGCGCCTTCTCGACTATCTCAGGAAGATTGACGAAGACCGCTACAAGGCGATTGTGAAAACCTTGGGTCTGCGCCGTTAGGGCGCTCCCGATGAGACGCCAGCTCCCTTGTGGGCCGCGGGTGTTTTCATATCCGGCGACTGCAATCCGGCAGCGCCGAACATGACTGTATGGACGAGAGATAAATGTTCGATATCCAAACTGAAACGATTGAGTGGGCCGGTCGCACGCTGACCCTTGAAACCGGTCGTATGGCGCGTCAGGCCAATGGCGCGGTGCTTGCCACCTATGGTGAAACCACAGTTCTTGCAACAGCGGTTGCGATGAAAGACGTGAAGCCGGGCGTGGACTTCTTCCCGCTGACTGTCAACTACCAGGAAAAATACTTTGCCGCTGGCAAGATTCCGGGCGGTTATTTCAAGCGTGAAGGCCGTCCGACCGAGAAAGAGACACTCACTTCGCGTTTGATCGATCGCCCGATTCGTCCCCTCTTTCCCAAAGGGTTCAAGAACGACACCCAGGTGATGATCACCGTGCTCAGTCACGATCTGGAAAATGATCCTGACATTGTATCCATGGTCGGCGCTTCGGCGGCTCTATGCCTGTCCGGCTTGCCTTTCTTGGGTCCGATTGGCGCCGCGCGCGTGGGCTACAGGAACGGTGAATACCTGATCAATCCATCTGTGATCGAGACCGGGAAATCTGATTTGGACCTAGTTGTCGCCGGCACCAGCGATGCGGTGATGATGGTGGAATCAGAAGCTAAGGAGTTGTCCGAGGACATCATGCTAGGCGCCGTGATGGCAGGTCATAAAGCGTTCCAGCCCGTGATCGACATGATCATCCGCCTGGCGGAGAAGGCCGCCAAGGAGCCGTGGGCCTTCGAGTCGGAAGACCATTGCGAACTGGAGGAGAAGGTTCGTGGTCTGGCGGGCGAGGAGATCGCTCGGGCCTACGCCATCACCAACAAGACTGAACGTCAGGCCGCAGTTGGCGTCGCCAAGGAAAAGGTCATGGCCGAGTTGGCGGCGACTGAAGAGAATTGTGAAGGTGTGGATCCGGCAGTGCTCAAGGACGTGATCAAGAGCGTTGAGGCCCGCGTCGTGCGTGGCGGCATCATCAGGACCGGAAAGCGGATTGATGGCCGTACGCTTGATCAGGTGCGTCCGATCATCTCTGAAGCCACCGTGTTGCCCCGTACGCACGGTTCGGCGTTGTTCACCCGTGGCGAGACCCAGGCTCTGGCCGTGGTGACTCTGGGCACCGGTGAGGATGAGCAGTTCATTGACGCTTTGACAGGCACCTACAAGGAACGCTTCCTGCTGCACTATAATTTCCCGCCCTATTCGGTGGGAGAGACCAGTTTCCGTCTGGCTCCGGGTCGTCGTGAAATTGGTCACGGCAAGCTTGCATGGCGTGCGTTGAATGCCGTTATGCCCGATTCCGAGGCTTTCCCTTATACCGTGCGTCTGGTGTCTGAAATCACCGAATCCAACGGTTCGTCCTCCATGGCGACCGTGTGCGGCGGTTCTCTGGCGTTGATGGATGCGGGCGTGCCGATCACCCGCCCGGTCTCTGGCATCGCCATGGGCTTGATCAAGGATCCTGAAGGCGTGGCGGTGCTGTCCGATATCTTAGGCGATGAAGATCACCTCGGCGACATGGACTTCAAGGTGGCGGGCACTGAGGCCGGCGTGACCAGCCTGCAGATGGACATCAAGATTGCCGGCATCACCAAAGAGATCATGCAGACTGCTCTCGATCAGGCCAGAGGCGGACGCCTGCATATTCTCGAAGAAATGAACAAGGCGTTGTCAGGCGCCCGTGAAGGGCTCAACGAATATGCGCCCAAGATTGAGACCATGAAGATACCGACCGATAAAATTCGCGATGTTATCGGGGCGGGCGGCAAGGTGATTCGCCAGATTGTCGAGGAAACCGGGGCGAAGGTGAATGTCGAGGATGACGGTCTGATCAAAATCTCCGCTGTGTCTGCGGGCTCCATCAAGGGAGCTTATGACTGGATCAAGAGTCTGACCGCCGAACCGGAAGTCGGCAAAATCTACAAAGGCACGGTCGTAAAAGTCGTTGATTTTGGCGCCTTCGTGAATTTCTTTGGTCCGCGTGACGGTCTGGTGCATGTCTCCCAGATGAAGAATGAGCGCGTGGGTCACCCCGGGGATGTGGTCAGCGAGGGTCAGGACGTCTGGGTCAAGCTCGTAGCTCTTGATGACCGCGGCAAGGTCCGCCTGTCGATGAAGGTCGTCGATCAGGAGACAGGCAAGGAAATCATCAGGCATAAAAACGGGGAATGACCGCCTCTTTGGCCCGCTCGCTTGGTTGATCAGGTCAGATCCCGTCGGCACGCCTTGACGGGATCTTTTCCGTGCGCCGGTCTATTGCTCAATCTTCAATATCCGGCACGGCCACAGCGTGGAAACCGGCATCTACGTGCAGGATTTCGCCGGTGCAGGATTTGCCCAGATCGCTGAGCAGGTACAGGGCCGCCCCGGCGATGCCTTCCATGGTCGTGTCCTGTTTAAGCATGGACCAGTCCTTGCCGGTTTTCATCAGGGTCCGGCCGCCGGAAATACCCGCCATGGCGAGGGTTCGCATGGGACCGGCGGAGATGGCATTGACACGGATGCCCTGCGGACCCAGATCACGGGCGATATAGCGGGTGCTCGCCTCCAGCGCCGCCTTGGCCACGCCCATGACGTTATAGTTGGGCACAACACGCTCAGATCCCAGATAGGTGAGCGACACCATAGCGCCTCCGCCTTCTTCTTTGGAGGGCATCAGAGCACTGGCGCGTCTGGCGGCATCTACGAAAGAGAAAGCTGAAATATCCATAGCACGCTGGAAACCCGGGCGCGTGGTGTTGTGCGTGAAGCTGCCCTGGAGTTCTTCCTTGCCAGCGAATGCGATGGCGTGAACCAGGAAGTCCAGCTTATCCCACCTGTTTTCCAGCGCCTTGAAACAGGCATCCATGGACTTATCGCTGCTCACATCAGCGGTGACCATGAACGGTTCTTGACCCAAGGAGTCCACCAGCGGGCGCACGCGCTTTTCCAGGGTCTCATCTTGATAGGAAAAAGCCAGCTTGGCGCCCTGGGCGTGCAGTTGCCGGGCGATCCCCCAGGCGATGGAGTTCTTGTTGGCCACGCCCATGACCATGCCGCGCTTGCCTTTCATCAGCGCTCCGGTTGGAAACTCAGTGTTGGCCATGCCTTCTCCTTATTTCTTGATTAGGCACAAGGATGGACTTGTGCGGGCAGGATGGAAAGACGGCCCGTAAGCCAGTATCGCCTTATCTCACGAGCCGTTGATAGCGCAGCTTTGGGCTAGCGTCGAGGTTATGGCGTGCACAGCGTTTTGGTGTTGCCCCATGCCACTGCGAAGTGCAACACGCTATGTCCAGGGAGAGGCTGGTTTTCGTGACTCATGATGTTGTGGTTCGGCCAGATGGTGGCGACAATCACGGTACGAAGAGGAACCGGCTGCGGAACGCTCAGCGTATATCACCGATGCCGGCATGTTCAGCCTGAGTCCCCGCCGGCTGGTCGTGACCCGGAACCGGAAACGGGCGCGCGAAGACGCTCATGACCGGCGGCGGGTGGTGGAGCGGCTTGTCGGGCAACGCCAGCGCGAAGCGGTTTATCAGCGGGAAAGGTGTTTCCCGCTTCATCCGGGTCAAGGGGGAGGCCTGGGTCGAGATCGACATGAATCAGATCGCCGAGGCCGGACGCTGGGATGGGCTGCACGGTGTCATCCCAAACACGCGCCATACGTAATATTGTAGAGTTGTCCACACGAAGTAAAGAATCGGTTCCAGAGAAATATGATCGTCCCATGAATTCCGAAGCTATGAAGAAATGGATCAAGAAAGCTTTGGAAATGCTTCCGGAGAGCAAGGCGCAATTTCAGTCACAAGATGATGAGTGGCAAAAAATCTAAAATTTTATCTGGCTGAGAGAGCGATCTCAACTATCCTTGATACTTGCTTTCCATCTTTATTTACTCGCGCCGAGTACTGTTTTGTGATCACTGGCAATGGCGGCAAGGGTTGGCTTGCGCCCGTGACGGGCACGGCGTGGGCTGCCGGCGCTGATAGTGCGGGCGGGGCTTGATCCCGCCAGGATAAGCCCGCACGTCATGCGGCACGCCTTCGCCACTCATCTTCTAGCCAACGGAGCCGATCTGCGCAGCGTGCA
>RKRX01000122.1 GCA_007571185.1 Oceanicaulis sp. | reverse complement strand
CATCATCGGCTTGCTGAACTCCGTTCAGAAAATCAGATGATAGGTTTTTTCTCTCGCGACGCAGGTGCAGCGTTGCCCGGTGCGCGTTGGGGAGTTGGTGATACCCATGCGGTGGTCGCGGGCACGATCGATGATCCCATATCGTTCAGTGAAGTTGAACGCGAAGATCTGGAGCGACAAGGCGACCAGGTTGAGCTCATTGAGGGTTTCGCCCAATGTTCGGTCAGAGACTTCGGGAAGCGCTTTGTAGAAAAGCTGAAACCGAAGATGGAGGCGGCGGGTGTATGGAAGCGGGAGAGTCTGGTGAAGATCTCCTACACCGACCGCTATCTCAATGCACCTTTACCAATGCTGCTCTTGTTACGCACCTGCCAGACGTTGTCTGATGAGTTGAGGACGGATGAACCCGCTAAGATCAATGTTGCAGTCCAACCCTTGAAGCAAGACCGACAACCGTATCTTATCTTTCATGATTGGGCTTGCGAAGATGCCCGGGTGGATGTTGCCAGATGGTTAGGAGACAGACTTGATCTCGATGTTGAGCTTCATGTCAAGGAAAACCCTGCTCATGGCCGCAGGCTTGAGCTTGAATATGCCGATGGCCTGAAAACCGTTATCCTTCTTGATCAGGGCTTTGGTTATTGGCGTACTACAGGACGTTCATTGCACCACAACTTCCGTGCAAAATCCGAAGATCAGGCCAGAGCCCTTCTGAATTCCAAAGTTTCCGTGTTCGGTGCGGGTGAGAGTTACTACGCAATCAAGAAACAAGAAGGTCGTAGCTCGTAGAGTTGGCCGGTTTTTAGAGGAGTGTCAAGATCGGACGGAATGCGCCCCGGCCACAAGGTCAGGGCGCGTTCTCACCAGTCTGAGACAAACCGGATTCATCCGGCGGCGTCCATGAGTTCCTGCATCAGGAAGGTGTATTCCAGCGCCTGACGACGGGCGCTTTCCTGCAGGTTGGCGGCGGCGGAGTGACCGCCCTCCATGTTTTCATAGTACAGCACCTCCTGCTCCATCTCATTGAGAAGCCAGGCCAGTTTCCGGGCATGGCCGGGGTGCACGCGATCATCCTTGGTGGAAGTCAGAAGGAACATGGGCGGGTAGGTCACGCCGGTCTGCACATTGTGGAAGGGCGAGATCTGGCGCAGGAAGGCGCGCTCATCGGCATTTTCATCGGGGAAGCCATACTCGTCCTGCCAGCTTGCGCCGGCCAGCAACATGTGAAACCGCAGCATGTCCAGCAGCGGCACCTGGCTGATGACCGCGCCCCACAGGTCCGGGCGCTGTGTGTACATCACACCGGTCAGCAGCCCGCCATTGGAGCCGCCTTGAACCGCCAACCGGTCAGGGCTGGTCATACTATCGGCGATCAGGTCTTCGGCGACGGCAATCAGATCATCATAGATTTTCTGACGGTTGGTGCGCAGCCCGGCCTGGTGCCATGCCGGACCGAATTCTCCGCCGCCGCGAATGTTGGCCAGAACAAACTGGCCGCCCTGTTCCAGCCACAGCCGCCCGCGCGCACCCGAATAGGACGGGGTCAGGCTGACCTGGAATCCGCCATAGGCGTATAGAAGGGTCGGTTGCGGGCCTTTGGCGTCTTCAGCGCGGACGATGAAATAGGGTATCATCGCGCCATCGGTGCTTTTCGCCTGGCGCTGTTCCACGACAAGACCTTCGGCCTCGAACCAGGACGGGGCGGATTTCGCTGCTTCCAGTTCCAGGCCATCGGTCAGGCGATAAAGGGTTTCCGGCGTCAGGAAACCCTCCACATTGATATAGGCGAGGTTGGACCGGTCATCGGCGGTGACGATGGAGACCGCAGAATTGGCCGGGGTCTCGACGCTTTCGCTGACCCAGCCGTTTTCGCCGTGGGTGAAGGCTTCAAGCCCGCCGACCACATTGTCATTGATCACCATCAGCAGGCGATCGGCGTTGGCTGCCAGACCGCCGGTCGATTGGCGCGCATTGGGAACAAAGACCACGTCGATGGTCGGCAGTTCACCGGTTTGCACGAACTCGGCCATGGAGAAAGAAAGCACCGAGCCTTGCGCATAGGTCTCGCCCCCTTCGACCGGCGTCCAGTCTTCCTCTATGGAGAAAACCAGCTGGTCGCCAAACAGGGACGACGGGCTGGACTTACGCGGCAACGGCATCCGCACCGGCTCGCCCTCAGCACCATCCGGCAACAGCCAGTACACGCTTTCAAAGAAAGTCTCGGCTTGGGCCGCCATCATATAGGCCGTGCCGTCAGCCTGCTCGAATCGGGCCGGCCAGACGCCGACATTGTCCTGTGCTCCGGTCAGCACCACCTCAGCGCTTTCGATCGGGGTTCCACGACTCCAGCGCTTGATCACAAAGGGATAACCTGAGGTTGTGACCTCGGCTGCATCCAACGCTGTGCCGATCAGAAGCGTGTCTTCGTCGATCCAGGCGGTGGCGCCCTTGGTTTCGGCGATCTCGAACCCGCCTTCGACAAAACTGCGTGAGTGCAGGTCAAACTCCCGGCGCACCGCAGCGTCAGACCCGCCGTCAGACAGCGTGAGGATACAGCGGCGATACGCCGGCGCCAGGCAGCTGGCGCCCCGCCAGACCCAGTTACGATTTTCGGCCCGGCCCAGCGCGTCGAGATCAAGCACCACATCCCATTCGGGATCATCGCTGGCATAGCTCTCTACCGTCGTCTTGCGCCACAAGCCTTTGACGTTCTCGGCATCCTGCCAGAAGTTCCAAAGCTCACCATCACGCACACCCACATAGGCGATACGATCGGTGGACTGCAGAACCTCCAGAGCGGAATTGTACAGATCATCATAGCGGGCATCCCGGGTGAGGTGTGAGAGCGACCGCTGGTTCATACCGGTGGCGAAGGCCAACGCCTTTTCACCCTCGACCTCTTCCAACCATTCAAGGTGTTCAGTTTCAGCCTGGATGGCGGCGTTCACAGACGCGCCCGGTAAATTGGCGATTTCGGCCACGCTGGCGTCTCCGTCTTCGGTCGGTGCGGTCTCGCCGGACGGCGAACAGGCGGCCAGCCCCATGATGATGGCGGCGGCGGGCAGATGATAACCCCGGTAGCGCATCGCGCTCTCCCCATATTGAGTATTTTGCAACATCTAACAAAGAGATGGCGGGCAGGTCAAAGCCCTATGGATGACAGATTTGTGATACTATATCATTTTTTCTTTGTGTACAGATCCCGCTTATGACTGTTTTCGCCATGAACGGGGCGGGCAACGCCTTTATTCTGATCGACCGACGCGCCGCCTCCGGCCCGTCCGGTTATGGCCTATCCGACATCGCGGCCTTGAAATCGGTGCGTCGGTTTGATCAGTTGATCGTTCTAGACCCCGCTGACGAGGCCGATGCCGATCTCAGGGTGTGGAATAAGGATGGCGGCGAAGTGGACGCGTGCGGTAATGGCGCGCGTGCGGCGGCTTGGCTGATGTTTCAGGATGGGACGAAAACGGCTCTGACCCTGACGTCCTCAGGCGGGTTCATAAGCGCACGCAAGCATGTCGATGGCGCGGTTGAAGTGGATCTGGGGCCGCCGCGCCTGCACTGGTCGGACATCCCGTTGGCGCGCCGGATGGACACGGCGGCGCTTGATTACACCGTGGATCTGCCTGGCGGCGGTCGCCTTCACGGCCCCGGCGCGGTGAGCATGGGAAATCCTCATATTGTCTTCGCGGTGGATGATCTTGGCGCTGTCCTCATCACCGAAACCGGTCCCGCCATTGCACGGGATCAGCTTTTTCCCGAGGGGGTGAATGCCGGTTTCGCCCAGGTGCGGGCGCGTGACGATATTCGCCTGCGTGTGTTCGAGCGCGGCGCAGGTTTGACACGCGCTTGCGGAACCGGGGCGTGCGCGGCGCTGGTGGCGTTGCACCGCCAGTGCCGGGTGAACCGTGAGGCGGTGATTGAGGCGGATGGCGGCCAACTGCCCGTGCGCTGGGATGAAGCCGGTCATGTGCATCTCTCTGGTCCGGTGGAGCTGGAACAGGTGCTGACCTTGCCCGACGGCGTCTGTGCGGAGTGGAATTGACAGGGGTCTCCGGCTTCTGTCGGTGATTGACGTTCTTCGCGTGACGTCATTGGCGAGGACGGTTGCAAGCCGATTTGGAGGTGCTGAAAGCAGGTCAACTCATACAAGTGTTGGTTCCCTAGCGCAATGTTCTGTAACGCCCAGCGCGTCCGCCAGACGTATTTTGGCGGAGCCGGGGCGTTTGGGTCTGGGTTGATCGGGGTGCGGCGCCCAGCCAGCGAAATGGATCAGCTCAAAACTGGCGGGCACTTTGCCGTCTGCTTGTGCAAACCGTTCAGTGTAAGCCTGGGCCATTCTCATGAACAGGTTACGCGTGTCGGGTTGGCGCGTCCGGTCCGCCAGCACATTGGTTTCGCCCATGGCTCTGAGATCGCGCATGAGCGCAAAGGCGTTATCGTAACGCGCCTTGATCCGGTCGACATCTGATACCGGCAGAGTGAAACCCGACCGGCTGAGCAGTCTCGCCATATCAATGGCGTCCGCGAAAGGAGAAATGCGCTTTCGTGGGGGGTGCACGGTTTCAGCGGCCTGAAATGCCTGGTGCAACTCGGTCAGGCTTGCCCCGCCCGGCATGACGCCGGCGAAGAAGCCATCCGGTTTCAGCGTGTGATTGATCTGGATCAGCGCACCCACAGGGTCATTGGTCCAGTGCAAGCTCAGACAGCTCAACACCAGATCCGCGCTTTCAGGTTTGAAGGGCAACCATTCCTCATCCGCCGCCACAGGCGCATGGGAACTTAATCGCGCCATGGCCGGGCTAAGGTCGGTTTCGATCAAGGCGCCCATTTTGCCCGCCGCATGAGGTCGGTTTCCCAGCGCGCGACCCACCGCGCCGCCGCCGCCCAGAACTATGCAGGTTGCAAAATCCCGCGAAACGGACTCCACCCGGTCTAGCAGATCGTCTGCAGCTCGCGCATGCAGGAAATCACATGCTAGAAACTTTCCCGCAGCGCGCGTGCGTCTGCGACGTAACAATGCCCGGTCGAACAATCGCGGCGGCCTGTCCGCAGACGGAGGAACAGGTTGTGATGAAATCAATGTTACCGAACTCATGGCTGCGATATGGGTCGAACGCGCTTGCGGGTAAAGCCCTATGGTTGTGGCGCAAGGTCGTGGACCTGATCTGGCCGCCGCAATGTCCCCTGACCGGATTGGCGGTATCTGATCCTGGCGTTGTGCATCCCGATGCCTGGGTGAAACTGACTTTCCTAGATGCGCCCCGATGCGCGATTTGCGGCGCACCCTTTGCTTACCCGTTGCAGGACGACATGGTGTGCGGCGGCTGTATCGGGCGCAGACCGGCCTATGACCGGGCGCGTTCAGCGCTTGTTTATGACGAACACAGCCGGGCCCTGATTCTGGCGCTCAAACATGCCGGTCGCACGGACGCTCTGCCGGTTTTTGGACGCTGGATGCGTCGGGCGGGTGAGGTTGATCTGAAAAACGGAGGCGTGTTGATCCCGATACCGCTGCACGCCCGGCGCTTGCGTCAGCGTCGGTTCAACCAGTCCCTGTTGTTGGCCCATGCCGTATCGGGGGTGACGGGGCTGGATGTGGACCCGCACCTGCTCCGGCGCTTGCGGCCCACCCCCAGCCAGGGCGGGCTTAACGCCGTGGCGCGCCGGCGCAATGTGGCCGGGGTGTTCGGGGTGCGTGGCAAGGCCTGCGCCCGGGTGAGAGGCGGACGCTTTATTTTGATCGACGACGTATACACGACCGGGGCTACATTGGAGGCCTGTGCAAAGGTTCTCAAACGCGCCGACGCTGAAAATGTGACCGCACTCACGCTGGCGCGTGTTGTCAAGCCAGTGGATCCACTTAAATAAGCGCCTGAAACAAAGGTTCGCCGTCTGAATCGATAAAGGAGCGCCCCATGGCTTCTGTCACCATCTACACTCGCGCTATGTGCCCGTATTGCGTGCGTGCGGTTTCACTCCTGAAAGCGAAATCCGTCAATTTTGAAGAGATTGACGCCGGTTTTGATGGACGGAAGAAAAAGGTCATGATTCAGCGGGCCGGCGGCGCCAGCACCTTCCCGCAGATCTTCATTGGCGACACCCATATCGGGGGGTGCGATGACATGATGGCGCTGGAGCGGGCAGGTAAGCTTGACCCGATGCTGCAGGCTTTGGGAACATAATGCGCAAACTCAAACTCGCCTTGATCCAGATGTGTTCGGGCATAGATCCCGCGCGCAATCTCGATGACGCCGAAACCATGATCCGCAAAGCGGCGGGGTCGGGGGCGCGTCTGGTGCTCACGCCGGAAACCACAACTCTGGTTCAGCGTGACGCCGAGGCGTTGCGTGCGCAGCTGTGTGATCCTGACAGTGATCCGGCCCGGTTGCGTTTCTCGCGATTGGCCGCTGCGCTGAAGATTGATCTGCTGGTGGGCTCCATGGCGCAAAAGGGCGGCGCTGATGGCCGTGCGGTGAACCGTGCGCATCTGTTCGCCCCCGATGGAGCGCTGACAGCGATCTATGACAAAATCCATATGTTCGATGTTCAGCTGGGCGAGGATGAGACCTATTCGGAGTCCGCCCACTATGCTCCCGGGTCGACCGCTGTAGTGGTGCAGGTCGGGAATGCGCAGCTAGGGCTGACCATCTGCTATGATGTGCGGTTCGCCGCGCTCTATCGCCGACTGGCCCAGGCCGGTGCGGAAATGATCGCTGTTCCCGCCGCTTTCACCCGACCTACCGGGCGCGCGCACTGGGAGATTCTATTGCGGGCGCGCGCTATTGAAACGGGTTGTTTTATCCTCGCTCCGGCTCAAGGCGGTCATCACGAAGATGGGCGGAATACATGGGGTCGCTCCATGGTGATCGGGCCATGGGGTGAGATCATTGCTCGGCTTGATCATGATGAACCCGGCGTGCTGATGGCCGAGATTGATCTGGACGAGGTGACGCACGCCCGGGCGCGCATTCCGGCTCTGGGCAGTGATCGGGAATTCACGATCTCATAAACCGTTGCCCGAACTGTTCACACCCGCCTCGCCCAAAAGTGAATCAAGCTGATTTTTCGAATGCCATCAGATAGTTTACCCCGGCATCGCTGGAGGTGTAGAAGTGGTTTTTGAACGGATTATAGCTCACACCCGAAAGGTCACGAACATTCAGACCTTCCGCCGTCAGGGCTTGGCGAACTTCGGTGGGTTTGACCAGATTGTTAAAGCGGTGGGTGCCGCGCGGCAGCCAACCGAATACATATTCCGCACCGAAAATAGCCGTGGCGAAGGCGCGTGATGTGCGGTTGATTGAACCCACGATCATCATGCCTCCCGGTTTGAGCATCCGGGCGCAATCGCGCAGAAACCGGTCAGGATTGGCCACATGTTCGACGACTTCCAGATTGAGCACCACATCGAACTGATTCGGTCCGCCCTGTTCAAGCAATTGTTCAGCTGCACCATGCTGGTAATCAATGGTCAGGCCGTTTTCTCTGGCATGAACCATGGCGGTTTTGATATTGGGTTCGGCGGCGTCCACCCCGGTCACTGATGCCCCCAGCCTCGAGATGGGTTCAGACACCAAACCGCCGCCGCAGCCGATATCTAGAACGCGTAAACCTTCAAGAGGAGTCACGCCCGAGCGATTAAAATGCGCACACAACGTTTCCCGGATATAGGTCAGGCGTGCGGGATTGAATTTGTGTAGCGGGGCGAATTTCGATTTGGGATCCCACCATTCTTCGGCGAGGCGCGAGAACTTTTCCACTTCCTCGGGATCAATTGACGGGGTGGACAGCCTTTCAGGGGTGTCGTCGGTCTGGACCATGACGGTGCTCCTTGGGTCAGGCAAAGACAGCGGCGCGTTTGCACGAGTCTTCCGTGTTTTGTACCGAACGCGCCGCGATATAGTCGCAATGCTCACAATTATCGAGCCCTTTGCGTCGTTTTGGTTATAGTGCTTTTTGGAGGCTCTGATGACCCCCTCCCGCCTCGTTCTGAAATTCGGCGGCACCTCCATGGCCAACCCCGAGCGCATCGCTCATTCCGCTTCCATCGTCGCAGCGGAAGTTCACAAGGGAAAGCAGGTGGCGGTGGTTGTCTCGGCTATGGCGGGAGAAACAGATCGGCTTCTGGGTGCGGCTGAATCGTTGGGCGGCGGTCTAGGCGAGGTGGAGACCGACACCGTGCTGGCCGCCGGGGAACAGGTGAGCGCCGCCCTTATGGCGCTGACGCTCAAACAGCAAGGTCTGAAGGCCGAGGCGGTGACGGGTTGGTCTTTACCCATTATGGTGGCAGGATCACCCGGCGCGGCAAAAATCACCGCCATTGCTAGCGAACCTCTCAATCAGATGATGCAGGCTGGGACTGTCCCGGTGGTGGCGGGTTATCAGGGGATCAACGCTGAAGGGCGTCTCGCCACGCTGGGGCGAGGAGGCGCCGATCTCAGCGCTGCGGCGGTTGCGGCGGTGGTGGGGGCGGAATGCGACATTTATACTGATGTGGACGGGGTGTTCACCGCAGATCCCGGCATGGCGCCCGAAGCGGTGCGGGTGGAGCGCATTGGCCATGACGCCATGTTGGAGCTGGCGGCGATGGGCGCGAAAGTGCTTCAGACCCGGTCCGTGGAATACGCCAAAGCCAAGGGCGTCGCTTTGCGGGTGAAGTCGAGCTTCTTGCCGGTGGGGAAAAGTCGGGGAACAGAAATAACGCCCGAGGTCGAGATTGCGGAAAAACGCATTGTGTCGGGTGTGGCGTATGTGCGTGACCAGGCTCGACTGTCTATCCACGGAGGTGAAGGGCCGGACGCAGCGCAGTTATTGTTCACCACGCTGGGGAACGCGGGTGTGGACGTGGATATGATTGTTCAAGCTTGCGCCCGGTCCGGCGGCGCTGTGGTGGAATGTTCGGTGGCGGGGCGGGATCTGCCTCGCGCCCTGGCCGCGGTGGAGGTTGGGGCGCAAACTCGGGGGTTTGAAATGCGATCAGAGACCGGTCTGGCCAAGGTCTCCGTGGTGGGCGCCGGGCTCAGAGGACGGGCGGATGTGGCGCGTACGCTCTATCAGGTTATGGCGCGTCAGGGGGTGGCGGTGCGGATGACCGCCACCAGCGAGATCAAGATTTCAGTCCTGGTGGACGCGGATCTGCTTGAGCGCGCAGTGCGGGCGCTGCATACCGCCTACGGGCTGGAGGCTGCGCAGACTTAGACTTGACGGTGAATGCATGAACCGCGCCTATAAAATTGCAAATCCGGTTTGGATGTTTTCGATGTCTCTTAACC
>RKRX01000238.1 GCA_007571185.1 Oceanicaulis sp. | reverse complement strand
ACCGGCAGGCTTTACGCCGTGCCGTCAAAACCAACAGCCGAGGCCAAGACGCTCTACCGCATGATGGGGATAGAGCTGAACACCTCACCGTATGCTATTAAAAACAACCGAATGTAGTGCTTGGCTCTCTTGAGAAATGCAATGAAATCAGTGCGTTCAAAGCCTGAACCGTCGAAGTCAGAAAACTGACGGCGAGACCCAAGGCGAGTGGAAAGATTAAACGACGCATGATGAGCTTCTTATATTTGCACACCGGCGAATGAGAGGAATCAGAGACGGATAACCTCACCCCGTCTTTCATTGGAGCCCGACTGAAGCATGGCGGCCAACCGGGATACAGCACTAGGTTTTTCGGGAAACTCGATCCACCCTCCGAGTTGCAAACCGCCATCCCTACTTGCTATACGCGCTCAGGTGCAGACGGTAACGCTGTTGACAAACCCGATGGGAGACAGAGATGGACATCACCGCAAGCACCATTGAAACTGCCCTCCGCCAGCTTCGCAAACTGCCTGCCCCTGTCAGCGACTGGCATGTCGAATCCGGCTTCGACTCTACCGACGATCCCGCTGTATGGGTTTGGGTCACGCTAAAAGATGATGAGGTGGAATTCGCCAAGCGGTGGAAATTACGTTCAATAATTGACGATCTCGTCCGCGAGAAGATCGGCTCTTTCAGGCTTGTCTACACCCGTTTTCGCAGCGCATCGGAGATGGAGAACGAAAAATGAGCCTCCACGCGGATCTATTGAAGCAGGCTTATTTTCTCGCCCGCAAGGAACCCAAAAAACCGGTTCAGGTCAGCCTCCGTCGCTCGGTATCGGCTTCCTGTTACGCTCTCTTTCATCTTCTGGTCGATGAAGCGACAAAGCTCATGTTGTCGGGTAATGACCGTGGCCCTCTGCGTGACAATCTCGCTCGTGCGTTTCACCACTCTGCAATGAAAAAGATCGCCGTCACACTTGAATCCACCAGAGCGCTACCCGCCAAACTCACATCTGGTTTGAGGCACCAACAGGTTCAACAACCGCTGATCGATGTTGCTACAGCCTTCATCCAGCTTCAGGAAGCCCGTCATGACGCAGATTACAACCGGGCTTACCGCTTTATCCGAAAGGAAGCCATCGACCTTGCTGATCTGACGAAACAGGCTTTTCAGAATTGGAAGCAGGTACGTGGCGCCCCGCCAGCCGAAACTTTCCTGATCGGGCCCCTCGTCTATGGGCGCTTGCGAGGATGACCCTCAGGATTGACTGATGAGTTGGACGCGGAGTGCAAGCGATATAGAAGGCATGCAGCATGCCGGTTGTGTCACTGGGAGCCGACGGGCTAGATCGCTCCCGACGGAAGAGTGGCTGAGTGGTCGAAAGCGGCGGTCTTGAAAACCGTTGAAGGTTTGCGCCTTCCGGGGGTTCGAATCCCTCCTCCTCCGCCACTCCGGCTACACCTGAAGACCAGAGGCAATTGCGCAGGCGGGAAACATCCGACTAGGTTGTGCCCGCTGGTCACGATCACGAGGCGTCGCACTATGTCCGGTCCCGTCATCACTCCGCCCCTTGAAACCCGGCTTCAGATTGAAGGCGGTGGCTATTTCCCGGTAAGACGAGTCTATTGTGTAGGCCGCAATTATGCCGATCATACTCGAGAGATGGGCGGCGATCCCCATCGTGAGGCGCCGTTTTTCTTTTCCAAACCGCGCGACGCAGTGCTGCAATCGGAGACAATCGCCTACCCGCCCGCCACCACCGATCTGCATCACGAGGTGGAGTTGGTTCTGGCGCTAGGCGCTGGCGGGATGCGGTTGAGCCCTGATGAAGCTCTTTCACGTGTGTACGGGGCTGCTGTCGGCGTCGATCTGACCCGGCGTGATCTTCAGGTTGACGCCAAAGCGGCCGGACGTCCATGGGATGCGGCAAAAGGTTTTGATCAATCCGCGCCAATCGGAATGCTGCGCCCTGGTCCGGCGCCGGAAACAGGCGCTATCACCCTGTCGGTCAATGGCGTGCAACGCCAATCGGGAAATCTCAAGCAGATGATTTGGTCCGGCGCCGAGATTATCGCCTGTCTGTCAATACTGTTTGAGCTGTATCCGGGAGACCTGATCTATACTGGCACGCCAGCAGGAGTTGGCGCGGTAGCGCATGGTGACGTGATTGACGCGCACGCCGCCAGTCTGCCTGCACTTCGGTTTGAATTTGTGTAGCGCGGCAGTCGAAGCGATAGCGTTCAACCATATCAAAACCGTGGAACGCATTATAGGATTTCACTGCCACCCCCGTGGTTCAGGCGGCTTCAACTCGCTCCTCTCTCGTCAAGGCGCTGGGCTTGCATCTGTTCATCGAACCGTAGATAGTTTGCCCCTAGCTTTAGATTTCAGGAGTATCTCGGTGAAAAGTACACGACTCATGGCGAAATCTTCCCCGTATCCGGGCTTGGAAGTGACCGTTCTGGGCGTTTCCAGCGCCGGGTGTGAAGGGGTTTTCGTCTCTCGTGGCAAAAGAGACATGTGCCGTGGTTGACGGTTTCATCCGGTTCCCGATGGGCATTCAGAACCGGAGAAAGTTGCGTACGGGATAATCGTTGAAACATCATCTTGAAACAGTGTTCCGTGCACGCGAGATAGCTTATGTTCGCGGTGCAGCAACTCAGAACAATCAGAGGCCAGATTTTCTGTTGCCCCGCGAAGAAGCGTACCGGACTGCTCCTGAAACTGGCTATACGTGCCTGACC
>RKRX01000071.1 GCA_007571185.1 Oceanicaulis sp. | reverse complement strand
CGCCAACGGGGCCCTGATGGTCAAACTCGATGAGAATCACCGGGCTATGGATCCGATAATAAAAAACATCATCATCACCCACCCCGCCTTTCCATGCAAACCATGTGTCATCGAGGTGAGACATCACCTCATCAAGTTTGATCACCGCGTGAGGATTTCTCAAATTGTTGACATAAAGGCTGATGAGTGCAACCAGTTTGACGCGTTGGGCCTCGTTCATGGCCTTCGCCTGCAGGCCCGTATAATCAATCACCAGATTGTCGCGAAGGGCCCCCGCTTGTATGTCAGTTCCAGTTTTATCGACGCCCATGCTTGCACTCGCCCGTTGATCCGGATCCAGCATCCGCATAAGCTCCAGACCGAGATTTTGTTCAGGCTGGAGGATAACATTGCCGGCGTATACGCCCGTCTCGGTTACAACAGGCTCTCCCCCCATAAAGACGGGTGACATGACCACCTGATCGCCGAGCACAAAATAGTTGATAACAAGATGATGCCCTTCGAATTGCCAGCCCCACGGGTCAACCCTCGAAGGCGCCCCCATGATGGTGAAGAAATAAAGTTCATCATCAAATTTCGCTGTATTGTCATTCAGCTCACTGAGCGTCTTTTCAGTCTTGATAATATCTTGAACCTGGGTGAGACCTTTTGCACTCAGCGAAACACGCAACAGACTCATCGCGCTTGCGCGCTGTGTGGCGTTCATCTCTTTCAGGCTAATACCTTGACGTTCATAAATACCATTATCGACGTTGGACCATTTTCGCCATTCCTGATCGTCGATTTCAAAAAGAAGCTCCTTCTGCCGGCCATCGTCGAACAAGCCAATAAACGCATCCGCAGCCTCCACAATCGGGGCCGTTGAAACGCCCGTCACCTTGATGGGGAAGAGCCCGGATCGTAACCCGTCTGACGTGAGAACGCCAACAAACTCCTGCGCCAACGCATCCGCCTCGCGGCGACCCGACCGTCTGCCGCGCCTGGAAGGTTCTCTTTGCTCTCCCAAGTCTTGCGTTTGTTCCACCGCACGTTCTTCCAGGTTATTCTCAGTACTGTTCTCACCTCCATTGCAAGAAGTGAGAATAAATATTGAACAGAATAACAGTAAAGTTCCGACGTAGGGCATAACACCTCCTCAACGCTCCATGGCCCTGCCCAGAGCACACATTTTTCCAGATGGCGCCGTTTTTCTCTCTCAACAAAAAGAGACACCGAAGCGATATGGTCGCATGCCGTTATCTTATGAATCAATATCACATAGCCAAAACTTTCCGCAACCACGCGATGTTGGTCAAAACAAGACGGGTCAGAGCCGCTCTTTTGTTGCAGGGATCGTTTGCGACCTTGAGTCAGAACCCGGACGATTTGACAAACCCGGTATCAACAGACCCTGGCAGGTTGCGGTGATCCTTCAAAAACTTTCCGCAAACCAGCTCCAAAGCGCTTTCACGCCCCGCCCAGAAGTTGCGTACTCGCGAATATGGGCAGGCATATGATCAAAGCGTGGCGTGCCGGGTATCATTTCCGCCGGACCTCGCACGCTCTGGATAAGAAGCCCTGCAACAGCGCTGAAATCCGGGCCTCTTGCGGCATCAGGCAAACCCGCCAGCTTATCAGGACATCCCAAACGCACTTGCTTGCCCAGAATCCGGGCTGCAAGCTCAGCTATACCGGGTAGCCGAGACGCCCCGCCGGTGAGCACAACGCTGCATCCCGCCGCGCCGGTCACCCCGGCCGCGTCCAGACGATTATGGACCAGTTCGAAAATCTCCTCCAGGCGCGGACGGATGATGGCGTTCAGCGATGCCTTGGATTTCTGGAACATACTCGCCGCACCCTGTCCCGTCACGGGCGGTATCTCAATCATGATCTGGTCATCATCAGGGCCATCCAGAGCGGAGCCGCGCAGCGTCTTGATCCGCTCGGCCTCGTTGATCGGTGTGGACAAACCGCGAGCGATGTCATTGGTCACATGCGCACCGCCCACAGGCACGCCGTCCACATGCTGAAACACACCCTCATTGAACACCGCCGCCGTGGTGGTGTGCGCGCCCATATCAATAACCAGAACGCCCAGATCGCATTCATCGGCCACGAGCGTTGCAATGCCGGACACGTAAGGGGTAGCGGACACATTCACAACGCTTAATTGGCAACGTTCCACACACGTGATCAGGTTCTGAACCGGATCAGACGCCGCACTGACCAGATGAACCTCCACACCCAGAGTTTTGCCAAGCATGCCACGCGGATATTTGACCCCGCGATAGCCGTCCACACGCCATGACAAGAGTAACGCATGCAAAAGAAACCGACCTGGTTCATGATGGCGGCGCAACGCCTCAGCCCGAATCTGGTCAAGATCACGGTCTGTCACTTCTCGGGCGGCAAGGTCCATATCCACGGAAATCCGGGTACTAGAGGGCGCACCGACCGATACAGCCAGATAAACTTCGTTGACCGTACACCGGGCCATATGTTCAGCAGCATCCACCGCACTCTGGATGCTTTCTTCCACCGCCGCCGCATCAACCACCTGGCCAGACCGCAGGCCACGCGTGGACTGATGCCCCACCCCGATCACGCGAGGGTGCGAACCTGCCAGGGTCTGTTCGATCTTGGTAATAAGGCACACAGTTTTGGAGGCGCCGATATCCAGTGCGGCATAAATACCGGACTTGCGCATCACGACCGGGACATTCGCGGAACCTGATTTGAAAAACCTCATCGCACCAACGCCTATGCTCCGCGACCGGCGACCTGGGCCGCTTTGTCCGGCCAGGGTCGCATCACCATTTCACCATTGTTGCGTAAATCAAAAATCTGCGCATCATAATCGAGAACCCCACGTTCTTCATGCATGACCGCCAAAATGGTCAGGGCGCTGGCAGGGTCTGTTTCTGGAAGCAGGACATCCCCGCCGCTCACCAACCGCAGCGACCAACGTCGTCTCCCGACCCGCACAGCATGGGTGACGCGGCTGCGCACTTCATCGTGATAGCCCAAAAGTTTCACTATCTCACGGGCAGCCTGATCAGCGCCCGCACCAACCACATTGGGCAGGTTACCAAAATTGCGCGGGTCTGCAGCGTTGATCACCACACCCGTTTCATCAATCACGTGGAAAGCCTGGTTGATCTGCCACAGTGCAAACGGCACACGTTCCTCAATCAGCACCGCGATCCGGTCCGGCCAGAGGCGCAATACCTGGGCCGAACGCACCCAACTCAACGCTTCCACCGAAACCCGGGCGCGCTCCAGATCCACACGGGTCAACCCTCGATGGGGCGCGACACCAACAGCCAGAGCGATTTCCTCAACCCCGGTGCGGTCCGCGCCGGAGACATCCAGCCAGTCCAGGGTGTATCCTGCAGCTTCCAGATGATCTTCAGCACTATCAGTGAGCCTCTCGCCGAGATCATCCATCCGGCCCAGCGCCAAAAGCAAAACCGCTGCGAGCCCAACCAGCCCCGCCAGCGCCACAATAACAAGTCGCAGCGCGTGACTGGCCCAGTTGCGGGCCGCACGCCATTGCGCCGCCGCCCAATTGGACAATTTGCGTCCGCCAATCGACGGGGGCTGTTTCAATCTTCGCCGAGCTTCCGAAGAACCCCGGGCGTCGGCAGTCTTCCGTTTGGGCACGTCGCATTCTCCACCATCCACACGACGAGATCAGCAAAGCTGATCCCGGCATACGCCGCTTGCTCGGGCGCCAAAGATGTCGGGGTCATGCCAGGTTGAGTGTTAATTTCTAGTAACCAGACTCCACCCGTGGCCGGATCATACCGGAAATCGGACCGGGTCATGCCCGCGCAACCCAGCACCTGATGGGCTTTGAGCGCATCAGCCATGCACCGATTAAAAACCGGCTGTGGAATATCCGCCGGCAACCGGTGCGTCGAGCCGCCATCGGCGTATTTGGCTTCATAGTCATAAAAAGCAGTCTCCGGGATGATTTCGGTGACTGTCAGCGCCTTGTCACCCATCACCGCCACAGTCAGCTCACGGCCTGGAATAAAATGTTCAATCAACACCTCGTCCTCATAGGGCCAATCCTCCGACCCTAATTCAGAAGGTGGACGGCTTGCGCCTTCAGGCACAATCATAACGCCCACTGACGAACCTTGTGCATTAGGCTTGGCTACATAAGGCGGGGGCAGGATATGATCGCGGGCCGCATCAAACCGGTTGACCAACTGACCTTCGGGACAGACGATGCCCGCTTCGCGCAGCACCGCCTTGGCGCATTGTTTGTTCATGGCCAGCGCAGACGCTGTCGTTCCCGAATGGGTGTAAGGCAACCCCAGATAGTCGAGCACACCCTGCACCCGACCATCCTCACCCCAATGACCATGCAGCGCATTAAATACGGCGCCGGGCCTGGCCGTGGTCAGCTGATCAATCCAGTTGACGTCCAGAGGATCCACGCAGACCGCCTCATAAGCCCTGGCCTCCAGCGCCTCGATCACCTTCGCGCCCGAGATCAGGGACACATCCCTTTCAGAGCCTCGCCCACCCAACAGTACGGCGACACGCTTGGTCACTTCGGCACTCCGATGCGTTTGACCTCCCAGTGCAGCTCCACGCCGAACCTGTCCTTCACCTCAGCCCGAACAGTCTCACCCAGGGTTTCCAAATCACTTGCCGTCGCCGTGCCATCATTGATCAGAAAATTGCAATGCTGTTCAGAGAAGCGCGCACCGCCTATCGGCCTGCCGCGCCAACCCGCAGCATCCACCAGTTGCCAGGCTGATCGGCCACCGGAGGTTTCAGGGGCGGGGTTCTTGAATGTGGAGCCCGATGTCTTCTCCCGGATAGGCTGGCTCGCTTCGCGCCGCGCCGTGATGTCGTGCATGCGCGCGGTGACAGCGGCCGGGTCATCTTTTGTCCCTTCAAACAGCGCTTCGATAAAGATCCAGTCTTCAGGCGCAGCAGAATGGCGATAAGCATATCCCAACTCTTCCAGGGAAGCGATGATGCGACATCCTCGGCGGTCCAGCGCCACCACTTCTACCAGACAATCCCCGGTCTCTGCACCGTAGCAACCCGCATTCATGCGCAGCGCGCCGCCAATGGCGCCAGGCACACCCACATAAAATTCAAGTCCGGCGATGCCAGCTTTCGCAGCCGCCCTGGCCACGACCCTGTCCAGCGCAGCCGCTCCGGCTCGAATGCGATGGCCTGCCAGCACCTTGATCTTGCCAAATGCTGGGGTGAGCTTGACAGTGACACCGGGTAAACCACCGTCGCGCACCAGCGTGTTGGATCCTGCACCCAGCACCCGCACCTCGATATCGTGTGGGATCGTCGCCAGAAAGCGGGCCAGATCGGTCGCATCCGCAGGCAAAAACAGCACTTGCGCCGGGCCGCCCACGCGCAACCAGGTGATATCGGCCAGAGACGCATTTTCAATCAGCCTGCCGCGCACCGAAGGCAAACGATCCAGAAGGGACGGCCAACTCACGCTCTTTTCTCCAGACGCGCAGGCAGTTCCGCCGCCCAGGCCGTAATGTCGCCTGCACCCAGGCAGACCACCACATCACCCGGTTCGATCCTCAATCCCAGATCATGGGCCAGCCTCTCACGCGTGGTGGCGGCCGCATTACGGTGCCCGTGCCGTTGCAGACCCGCCACCAGACTTTCCCGGCTGACGCCCTCAATGGGGGATTCGCCTGCCGCAAAAACAGGCGCGACCAGCACACTATCAGCATCATTGAAACAGGTGCAGAAGTCCTCAAACAGGGCGGCCAGACGGGTATACCGGTGCGGCTGAACCACCGCATGCACCTGTCCTTCACCTACGCACTGACGGGCAGCTTTGATGACAGCGGCGATCTCCACCGGATGGTGACCATAATCGTCGACCACCAGAACGTCCCTGACCCGACCGGTGATGGTGAAGCGGCGCTTGACACCGGTAAAACCTGCCAGCGCAGTGCGGGCTTCCTGCTCACCTCCGCCCAACGCCTGAACAACCGCCAACGCAGCCGAAGCGTTGAGCATATTGTGTTCACCCATCATGGGCAGACGCAACCCCGCCCAAGTCACCGGTTCTGCGCCGCGCGGCTGGAAGGTCAAGTCAAAACACCCTCCAGACTCGCCCATCACCAGATTGGACAAGCGTACATCCGCCTGGGGTGAAAAGCCATAGGTGATGACACGCCGATCCTCAATCATGGCCGCTAGCGCCTGGACTTCTGGATGGTCGATACAAAGCACCGCAAACCCGTAAAACGGCAAATTCTCAACAAATTGTGCAAAGGCGGCGCGCAAGGCGTCAAGCGAGCCGTAATGCTCCATGTGTTCAGGGTCGATATTGGTGATGACACCCACACAGCCACGTAATTTGAGAAAAGAACCGTCGCTTTCATCGGCTTCAACAACCATCCAGTCGCCCTTGCCGATCTTGGCGTTCGAGTCATAGGCAGAGATAATCCCGCCATTGATCACAGTGGGGTCGAAGCCAGCGGCGTCCATCAGAGCCGCCACCAGCGAAGTCGTGGTGGTCTTGCCATGAGTACCCGCCACGGCCACAGCATGTCTGAGCCGCATCAGCTCAGCCAGCATCTCCGCCCGGCGGACCACCGGGATGCGGTGCGCTCGGGCAGCGACCAGTTCAGGGTTATCAGGTTTGACAGCACTGGAGACCACAAGTGCGCCCGCCCCTTCCACATTTTCGACGGCATGACCGATGTGAATCCTTGCGCCTCTGGCGCACAAACGTTTTACATTGGCGCTGTTCCCGATGTCGGAGCCGGTAACCTGGTAGCCCAGCGTCAGCATCACATCGGCAATGCCGCTCATGCCGATACCGCCGATACCGACGAAATGAACAGGTCCGACCGATGTGGCAAGATCAGTGGACAGCATCAGGACGAAACCTCCGCGACCTGGGCAATCAAATCAGCGAGGCGCTCATGGGCGTCAGGGCGGCCCGCCAGGCGGGCTTTCTCGGCCCGGTCGGCAAGAGCCTTGCCATTGGTGAGCAGATTTTCAAGCCGTGCTCGCAGATTGGGGACGGTAAAGACCTCCTCGGCCATCATCTCCGCAGCACCCACCCGCACCAGACATTCCGCATTGGCGCTCTGATGGTCATCTGCACCGATCGCCAGCGGCACGAGCAGGGCCGGGCGACCGATTACGGCGATTTCAGAAACCGACGACGCGCCCGCGCGAGAAATAACCAGATGGCTCTCAGCATAAAGTGCGCCTATGTCTTCGAAGAATGGGCTAAGTTTGGCTTTCACTCCGGCTTTGGCGTAAATTTCACGCGCGGCGTCAAGATTTTCAGCACGAGTTTGCTGAACCACATTCAGGCGTAGACGCAAATTCGCAGACAGGTTCACAATCGCCAGCGGCACGACTTCGGATAGAACCCGCGCGCCCAGAGAGCCGCCCAGCACCAGGATCCTGATTTCTCCACCCGGTTCAGGCGGCGCATAAACGGTTCCCCGCGCCGCCCGTACATTGGTCCGGACCGGATTGCCGGTCACATCATGGCGGGCGCCAACAGGCAAGCGATCAAGGCGCCCAAAGCCCGAGGCCATAGCCGCCGCCCGCCTGGCGAACAAGCGGTTCACACGGCCCAGAACAGCGTTTTGCTCATGCACCAATATCGGCACGCCTTTCAAACGGGCGGCGGTCAGAACCGGAAAGACTGGATAACCCCCCAATCCCACCACCACGTCGGGCTGATAAGATTTGAGAATGGCTCCTGCCTGACCCACGCCTCTGGCCAGCTTGACCCATGCGTCCAGCATCCTGACCGGGTTCTTTGTGAACGGGCTGGCGGCCCTGATTTCAATCACACTCTCTCCCGGAAATTCATGAACATGCCTGGCGCCGCGCGCATCCGTGGCCAGACACACTGACCAGTCTCGCTCAACCAAGACCGCGGCAGCCGCGCAAGCGGGAAATATATGTCCACCGGTGCCTCCAGCGGCGATCAATAGACGCTTGTCGCTCACGCAGACAGTCCCCCGGTACGAATACGGGGCGCATAAGCGCCCGGACGGCGACGGGTCAACGCCAGCAGGAGACCAGCGGTGAAGGAGAACGCCAACATGGACGATCCACCATAGGAGATGAAGGGCAGTGTCATGCCTGTGGGCGGCACGACATCAAGATTGACACCGATATTCACAAGCGCCTGGAGCGCAAAGAGAAACGACAACCCCGATGCGGCTATCTGCGCAAACGGATCGGTCAGTCGCAGCACCAGCATCCACACCCGTACAAACAACGACGCATAAAGCACGATCATTGCGAGAGAAGCGATGAGCCCGAACTCCTCCGCCGCCACAGAGAATACGAAGTCGGTATGCACTTCAGGTAGTAAATGCTTGACTTGACCTTCACCAGGCCCAACTCCCGAGACCCCGCCGCGCGACATGGCGTCCAGCGCTGTTTCGGTTTGGGTTCGTTCTCCGCCCGGACCCAGAAAATCCGTGACCCGGGCGCGCACGTGCGGCATGGTGAAATAAGCGACCCCGAAGCCTGACGCCGCCGCTAGTCCCAATCCGGTGAAGTACATCCAGCGCAATCCTCCCGCAAATAGCAAGACGTAAAACACCAGGGTGATCAGCACGGCCTGGCCGAAATCGGGCTGCAGGAACAGCAAAACCACAGACATACCGTAAATCCCGCAGGCCACCAGCCGGCCCATGATCGGCGCACCGCGATCTTCCTCCACGAACAGCCAGGCAACAATGACTACAAAAGCCGGTTTGAGGAACTCGGATGGTTGAAGAGAGAGCGGCCCGACCCGAAGCCAGCGCGTGGCGCCTTTCACATCCACACCCATTACCAGCACCAGCACCATCGCAATCAACGAAACCACCAGCGTCAAACCCGCGAACCGCCTTACTCCGGTCACTGACAAAGCGGCGGCAAAACCCAGGGCCAGCAAACCTGCGCCGGAAAACACCAGCTGGCGGTAAAGATAATAGAACGGGTCACTGATCCAGCTCGCCCTTTCCACCGCAGCCGGGCTGGCGGCGAAGGAAAGCACAATTCCGATCGCCATAAGGAGAAAGGTTATCACCAGAACGCAGCGATCCAGCCCGCTCCATAATTTCACTTTCCGGCGCGCGCCCATCGTGCTCCCTCAACGCAACTTGAGGGTGGACAGACCGATCAGGGCCAGAACGAAAGCGATGATCCAGAAGCGGATCACGATAGTGGACTCACCCCAACCCAGCTTCTCGAAATGGTGGTGGATCGGCGCCATGCGAAACACCCGTTTGCCAATCAACTTGAAGCTGGCCACCTGAACGATCACCGACACCGCCTCAAGCACGAATAGACCGCCAACGATCACCAGTACGATCTCGTGCTTGAGCGCTACGGCG
>RKRX01000005.1 GCA_007571185.1 Oceanicaulis sp. | reverse complement strand
CCCGTGCCTTTGGTAGCCGTGTCAACTCCAAAACCCACTTGTGTCGTCAACACCAGGTCTGTGGACCACGTCGAACCCTGCAGCGTCGCCGTCACCGTCACCTGCGTGGCGCCGGCGCCCTCGTCAATCTCGCTCGGGGTCACCGACAATTCGATTTGCGGAGTCTGCGCAGCGGCAGGCAGAGAAACCGCGAGCGACGCCGTGACGAAGACAACGGTTAAGATCGGAGGCAGAAACCGGTAAACATATGCAGCCAAACTAGCGATCAAAGTGAACATGAAACACCCCCTGAACGGAACAGCACCACAACCCCAGCGCGCGCTTGCTTGCCACATACACAACGATGATTTCCTGCGCAAGCTCACCGCTCAGTTCCGAAATGCAATTGCTCCGGATCAAGGGCAGAGTTCTACCCCGCCGGGGTCATATTCGCAGTGCGCCGGAGCAGCAGATTGTCAAAGTTCGACCACACGCCGCCATCTCCGTACCAGTCACCCCGTGTGGCGCCCTTGGAGTATTCCGTGGCTCGTGCTTCGAAGAAATTAGCGTGCTCCACCCCGTTCAGTATCCCGGGCAACCACGGGATCGGATGCTCTTTCACACCATAGATAATAGGCAGTTTAAGCTGTTTCATCCGCCAGTCCGCGATATAGCGAATATAGGATTTGATATACCCGGGCGTCATGCCTTCCACCTCACCAGCCTCGAACGCCAACTCGATGAACTTGTCTTCAAGCTTCACCACCGTCCTGCAGCAATCGGCGATATCATCCTTGACGGCCCGGGTCAGGGCGCCAGTCTCCTCGGCGAAGGTATGAAACATTTTTATCATGCCCTCACAATGCAGCGATTCATCGCGCACCGACCATGACACGATCTGCCCCATACCCTTCATTTTGTTGAACCGCGGGAAATTCATCAGCATGGCGAAGGAGGCAAACAATTGCAGCCCTTCGGTGAAACCGCCAAAGACAGCCATGGATGTCAGCACATCCTTTTCAGTCTCAACGCCAAACTGACCCAGATAATCATGCTTGGCCGCCATCTCTTGGTAATCCATGAAAGCGGAGAATTCGGAATCGGGCATGCCAATAGTTTCCAGCAGCAGGGCATAAGCGGCAATATGCACCGTCTCCATGTTGGAGAACGCCGCAAGCATCATACGCACCTCAACCGGTTTGAAGAGCGGCATGTAGTTTTCCATGTAGTTCGCACCGACTTCCACGTCCGACTGGGTGAAGAAACGGAAAATCTGTGTGAGAAGATTACGTTCCCTGTCAGTCAGCTTCATCGCCCAGTCCTTGCAGTCCTCACCCAGCGGAACTTCCTCCGGCAGCCAGTGCACCTGTTGCTGGATTCTCCAGAACTCATAAGCCCACGGATAACGGAACGGCTTATAGGAATGGCTCGATGTCAGAAGGCCCGGACAGTCAGAAGCAACAGCTTGCATGGCGCACCCCGTCTCAGCGGTTGATAAAGGCGAAAATGCCCAAGGATGACGAATAGCGCAGTTTGCACTCTCGGGTTCACAACATTTTGCACCCGCGATGAGTCTGGCTTTCGGTACGTCAAGTAGAAAGGCTTCGCACTGCAGTTTGCTTGGCTGGATGAGATTTCAAGCAGTTGGCCCCTCGAACAAACATGTTTTTGATGCGAGATTGGGAGAGTCTTGACCTGAACGGGACGGGACGAAACGCTTCAAAGCCTCAAGCGAGTCTCCCATCTCAGACAATCACGCAAGATGGTCCCTCAAATCAAACAAAAACCATGTCCATATCCTAAGCGGCGTCTCGACAAGTGCAGAGTGAAAGAGTGTGCAATCACGCCACATACAGGTATCAAACAAGCTAGAAAACCTCTGGAGAAATCTGGAAATAGTTTGTAAAGCTCGGCAATTCAGATAACGTTGATATATCCATAACCGGCGTCAGTCTTGCTTCACAAGAAGCAATCTTAATCTTGTGACGACCCCCAAGGATTTCAAGTTCGATTCGAGACCGATGACCTGCTGCAACCGGTAGGAAGAGACTATGAGTCATTCTATTTGGAAGCCCATAGCGGGGCGCATTGCGCGTAAGAACTATGTTTCCCCGCAACACAAAAACCCTATTTGGAAGCCTATAGCGGGGCGCATCGTACCAATAATAGGGACTAAAATTTTCAGTATAAGGGGATATCTCCCTGGCTACTAGTATCTCACCATGGCCTGTATCGGGTAAATCGGCAAGGGCGATGTTGACCTCCATATGCCCGTCGACAGATGAAGATATGGCCAGTTCAGCAGTACCGTCTGCATGCTGGATAGCACTGCATTCGGCGGAGATAGTATCCTCCGGTTCAGAAAGCGGCTTGTCTCTGCGTTTCCAGAGAAGGTGCCGGGCATTCCGGGCAACCGGTTGGTAATTTCTGTAAAGAGCCCGGAAGTAGGGCCAGCTGGAGCGAATATTCCAACCCGCCGCCCATTGCAGAGGCCCAGTTTTATCTCCCTCAAGAGCAACCGGTAACAAGGTTGCCGCGTAAACCACCCGACGTTCCTTTATGACATCGACAAAGTGTTCACGCCCCTTGTCACCGAATACATGGATGATTGATCCGAAGGCCGTTGGAACCTCGGCATTCAGGAGAATGCCGATCGCAGATGGATACGTGGATTGGATACGCTCGTTTCGCGGAACTCCCCTCTCATCAAGACGGTTCCGAAGTTGCCTGAGAGCAACTACATCGCGAGCAAAATCCGAATCCACTC
>RKRX01000111.1 GCA_007571185.1 Oceanicaulis sp. | reverse complement strand
AGATCCCGGTCGCGGCACGGGCGGTGTTTCTGCCGCTCGACGAGCTCGGGCGGACGCTGGACATCGCGGGGAGAGTCAACGCGCTGCTGTTTCGACGGACCGGCCGGGGGGCGAGCGCGGAAGAGGACGCCGCGCTTCTCGGTCGGTGGATCCTCGCAACGCGCACCCTCGAGGATCTCGGTTTGAGCCTGCGGCCCACTGTGACCGGAGGCCTCGCTCTCGAGAGCGCCAGCATCCTTCTTCCCGAAGCGACCGTGACCGCGGCCCTTGCCGCGGCGGCATTTGTCGTGATCGGCCTCATTGTCAGCTATGAGGTCGTGATGCGCTATGTGTTCCTGGCGCCGACGCGCTGGGTGGAGGAAATGGCGCGCGTACTGCAAATCTACGGCGTATTTCTGGCCTGCGCGTGGCTGGTGGCGGAACGGGGCCATATTTCAAAATCGAAGACGATCATTTAGTCACAACTTCTTTCAACAAAGATTTTCCACCTTACAAGCATCCCGAAGATACCGATACACATCCGCTTTGTTTTTTTGATGCTATTCTTGTGAGTGCACTTGGATATGTCGATGGAGGCTTTGCTTACAATAATCCGATTGTCAACCAAGGTGTTATCCCAGAGTTTGGACCACGTGAAGGCATATCAGAAAAACCACTGATTTCTCGGGCGACACTCGCTGCTATCATTCGTGCTGGACTTCTAAAACAGCAAGGTTATATCTTCTTGAATGAACTTGTGAAGGTATTTCACAAACGGGTTCTGGTGCAACCTTTTCCGTGCCCGTCTGAGTACCTGTTGGAACGTGATGACTGGATACTTAAGCAGCTGTATTATGATGAGAGAGCAGCAAACCGGTTCTTTCTTGAACAACGTGATATTGTGAATGCTGATGTTTGTAACAAACTTGGAGCAGAACTTTTCGAATATCCGGACCCTGCCTTTCGCGCCGCCAATTTTACGCCGCGGCGACTGATGCGGGACAATGATGGCCTGCACCCAAAAGCCGAATATGGTGCGATGGTTCTGTCGCAGCTCACAGAGGCGCTTCGCCGTTCAACCACACCCTGAATGAAATACTGCCCATGCCGGATTTTCCCATAACTGCTCGGCGTGCGGGTCGTCCAAGGGTGATGGGTATTGTCAATGTGACGCCCGACAGTTTTTCTGACGGCGGTCGTTTCAAGTCGTGGGACCAGGCGCGCGATTACGCCTTGCGCCTGGTGGAAGAGGGGGCCGATTGTCTGGATGTGGGGGGTGAGAGCACGCGCCCCGGGGCTGATCCGGTTAGTGAAGCGCAAGAGCTTGATCGGGTCATCCCGGTGCTTGAGGCGCTCAGGGCTGAGCGCCCCGACATGCCTGTTTCCATTGACACGATGAAACCGGCTGTGGCCCGGGCGGCGGTCGCGGCGGGCGCAGGTTTCTGGAATGACATCAATGCTTTGCGGGCCGATGGCGCGGCCCGTGTCGCCGCCGAGCTCGGTGTTCCGGTTTGCCTGATGCACATGCAGGGCAAGCCCCGGACCATGCAGATTGATCCTCGGTATGAGCATGTCGTCAGCGAGGCGGCGCGCTATCTGGATCAACGCGCGAAAGCGGTTATAGCGGCGGGTGTGGATCGTGATCTGATCATGCTTGATCCCGGCATCGGGTTCGGCAAGCGACTGGATCATAATCTGCGTTTGATGGCGGCGCTGGCGTCTTTCACCGATCTGGATTTTCCGATCCTGTTCGGCGCCTCACGCAAACGTTTCATCCATGCACTGGATGATCGGGCTGCTGAGGCCAGCGCTCGGCTGGGCGGCAGTTTGGCCGTGGCGCTTCACGCTGCACGTGTCGGGTGCGCGATCGTGCGGGTGCATGATGTGCGCGAAACTGTTCAGGCGCTGGATGTGCAAGCGGCGGTGCTGGAAACGATCAATTAGCCGCCCCCCTTGCGCTTGGCGCGTCTGGAACCGCCGCCGCCGCCGCCAGATGTCCTGGACCCCGACCTTCCGCCTTTTGTGTTCAACTTATCGCCTGTGCGGTCCGCCTTGAACCACGGCTTTCTGTCTCCGGGCGTCGCCTTGTGCGTGTCAGGACGGGTTTTGCCGGAGAGGTTGTCATTGCGGTCCTGACGCTTTGCGGGAGACTCAGCCTCGCCCTGGCGCGATGTGCGCCTGGACTTGCCCCGGGCGCTGCTGCGAGTCTTGTCGGGCCCACCCGGGTTGAAATTGGGCGAGTCTTCAAACGACTCATCACCCGCCACTGTCACATGAACCGTGTTGTCATGATCACGCGGCCTGCCGATGGCGTCCATGAAACCCTTCACTTTATCATTGGCGATCTGGAAACGGGTGGCGGTGGCGCCGATGCGAATGGCGCCGATATCTTTACCGGTCACACCGCCCACGCGGCACAATATGGGCGTCAGCCAGCGCGGCTCGGCGCGCTGCTTGCGGCCCAGATTCACCTCGAACCAGGGGCTGTTTTCGAACTCGGACCGGTTTCGTCGGCGAGAGCGTCCGGTTTTGTCGTCTCCGGTGCGGGTCTTCGGCGTTGGGTCCAGCTCCTCCGGCGCCGGCAAGCGACGTTCCAGTTCTGACAGGAAAGCCAGCGCCAGTCTCTCGGCGCCAAACTCCCTGATCAGGTTTTGCGCCCCAACCCGCTTGTCCTGATCGGGCTTGCCGCTGAACGCAGGGTGGTGGATCAGTCGCGCCCGGTCCCTCTTGCGCACCTGATCACCTCCGGGTGCGGCAATCCACGCCCCCTC
>RKRX01000019.1 GCA_007571185.1 Oceanicaulis sp. | reverse complement strand
CTCTGCATCAATGCACGATCGGGTGATTTTCCGACGCATAGCGGGGTGCTGAACCGGTCTGCACTTGTAAGACCGGTTCAGCACCCCGCTATGCGTCGGAAAATCACCCGATCGTGCATTGATGCAGAGCCATGAAGAGAAGGAAAGGTGCATTCATGATCTTACGTTCTTCGATCGCTTTTGTAATGCTGGCCTGCTTTTCACCGCTGGTCGGTGAGACGTCCTTAGCGCTTGATGCAGGCGCTGAGCCCAGCGGTGCGTTGAATGCGCCCCAGCCCAGCCTTATCCATCATGAAGCGCTGGGCTTTGCATTGCCGCCAGGCTTCCGGGCTACGCTTTACCATCAGGGTTTCACCAATCTGCGTGCATTTGCGGTGTCCTCAGACAATGTGGTTTTCGCCATCCGGCGCAATCGCCTGCCCTGGCAGGCAGGAATCATCGCCATGCGTGATGATGACGGCGATGGAAGGGTTGATCGCACCCGGGAGTTTGGCAGCGTGGGCGGCTCCTCGCTGGCCGTGCGTGTGGACGAAAACGGGCAGGAATGGCTGTACGCCTCCGCCACCACTGAAATCTTCCGCTGGCCATTGATTCCGGGCGAGATCGCGCCACGCGGCCGCCGCCAGCGCATCGCTTATGGTTTTCTCCGCAACGGGCGGGAACACCCCTATAAGCCCATGGCTTTTGATGATGCAGGCAATATGTTCGTCATGGTGGGCGCGCCGTCAAACGCCTGCATGGAAAAACGCCGCACCAAGGGGTCTTTGGGCCTTTATCCCTGCCCGCAACTGGAACGTCAGGCGGGTGTCTGGCGTTTTGACGCTGACACTCGCGACCAGCACCAGAACAGCGCTGAACATTACGCTACGGGTATCCGTAACATGCTTGCTTTCGGCTGGAGCCGACAACAGGACGCCCTGTTCGGCGTCAGCCATGGCCGGGATTTTCTCAACCGATACTATCCTGAACTGTTCTCGCCTCGCGATGGCGCCGAGCTGCCCTCCGAAGAGTTTCACCGTATTGATCGTGGGTCCAATTCCGGGTGGCCTTACACCTATTATGACCATGAGGTGGGAGAGCGGCGCATCGCGCCCGAATATGAACCTGAAGGTCATCCCGATCGAGGGCGCAATCGGGCTGAAGAGGGCTTCTATCAAGACCCGCTCTATGGCTTCCCCGGTCACTGGGCCCCCATGTCCATGGCGTTTTATGAGGCGGAGGGTTTTCCCGAGGTCTACCGCCACGGCGCTTTCATCGTATTCAAGGGCGGATGGGGGCGGAATCCCAACCCGCCCCAACAGGGTTACCGGATTTCATTCGCACCGCTGGCCGATGGTGAACTCGCTGATGCCCCGATCGTTTTCGCCAACGGATTTGAAGGCGTCCGTCCTGCTGATTTCCCCGGTGACATCCCGTTTCCGGCCTCGCACCTAGATGGGGCGATGGCTCCTCAGGGCCTGGCTGTAGGACCGGACGGGGCGATGTATCTGGGGGATGCTCGCGGTTGGAACATCTGGCGCATAACCTATGAGGGTGATGAAACAGCGTCCGTCGATCTGGCCGCCATTGCATCGGGTGAAATTGTTGAAGCGCCGCTGGATCGATCTGAACTGGGCCTGCCTGAGGGCGGTCTGGTGATGGCCCGCGTTTCACCAGGTCAGAAGGCTTACAATCTGGAATGCGCCGCCTGTCACCAGCGTGACGGAGGGGGCGCGCCGGGCTTTGCACCGGCGCTGAAAGGCTCTGCTATTCTTGGCGGTGATGCGGTCTCGCTGGCTCATTATGTGCTGACCGGTCCAGCCCCTAGCCGCCAATGGTCCAATGTGATGGAAGGTTATGGTGAAGGTCCGCTAACCATGCAGGAATTACAGGCGGTTCTCAGCTATGCGCGGGAACGCTTTGCCGCCGTACCCCCTGTTACCGATGAGGAAATGGCGCAAGCCGTGCAATGGTATGAAGAGACCCGGGATTAGAGTGTACCGATGCTCGGCGCCTTTACCTCAGCCCGCTGTGATTTTCTTCCAGCGCAAACGAACGCCAATAAATCCCGGCGTGGCTCTTCATGACCGGAAGGCGAAAACGTCGCGCTGGAATTTCGCGCCAGCGCAGCGTTTTCCCCAGAGAGTAGGACGCGCGCTTCAGGGCGCATCCTGGCCCGGGTCTAGCTGGCTTTGCATATAGCGTTCTTCACCGATCTTTCCGATGATGTCCAGCTGGGTTTCCAGATAGTCGATATGCTCTTCCTCGGAATGCAGAATCCCATCAAGAATCTGACGGGAGACATAGTCGCCTATTTTTTCGCAATAGGCGATGGCGGCCTTGTAAACCGGATGCGCGCGCTGCTCGGCTCTCAGGTCGCACTCCAGGCATTCTTTCAAAGTCTCGCCGATCAGCACCTTGCCCAAATCCTGTACATTGGGCAGGCCCTCCAGAAACAGGATGCGTTCAATCAGCGCATCGGCGTGTTTCATCTCGTCAACGGACTCTTCATATTCGATCTTGGCGATTTTAGAAAAGCCCCAGTCCTTGAACATGCGCGCATGCAGAAAGTACTGGTTGACCGTGGTCAGCTCCAGCCTCAGCGCGTTGTTCAGGTATTCGATAACCTTAGGATCGCCTTTCATGTGTCTCTCCATGGCAATGAGGTGAATCAACGCGCTAGTTAGCCTGAAACGCTCGTAAGGGAAGGGGGGCGAGGCGGTTATATTCGCCAGTGAAACGCGTTCTCAGTTACGCGTTTTCAGCAGGTGGTTCTGCTCCAGACGCTCCATCACCATAACGGCTCAGCTCAAGCCAGGGCCGTATCGTCTTTGCGGCGGATGGTTTTCATGACGTCATCGGCCTCCTCAAAGCACTGGCCGCATCGTGGTCTGACGCCGCACGCTTTGAATACGGTGCGCACGTCCGCCGCGCCATCCCTGGCGGCAGCCTTGAACTGGGCGCACTTCAGCGCGTTACAGAGGCAAACATACATCAGAACGTCCTATCGCTTGGCGAGTCGCTTTCGCAAGTCATTTGCAGGAACAAGCCTGCGAACGTCAACCGCTTGTGTCACACTCTTTCCACCTGCGCGCGTGGCGACAGGGGAGAAACGGGTTTAGGCTTGGCGCATGTCAGGACATTTGAACCAACTTTCAACACCGGGCGGCGGCGTGAACCGGTCAACCCTTGAGCAGCGGCGCGTTCAGCTGCTTGACCGGGTGTTGAGCTACACGCTCAAGCGTTCCGCCAAGCGGTGCACTATCGGGTTGAAAGTATGCGGGGATGGACTGACCGTGACCTTGCCCGAGTGGGTCAGTGCGAGGCAGGCTGATGCTGTGGTCCGCAAAAAGGCGGGCTGGGTGATGGATCGCCTGGAACGCTGCGCCGCCCGGGCGCAACCGGTTCTTGAAGGGCTCGACGGTGAATCCCTTGGTTGGCTGGGGCGGGAATTGCGCTTGACCGTCACTCGTCATGACAAGGCCCGCACACGGATCACCCGGACCGGGATGGTTCTGGAAGTGAGTGTGGACGCCCGGCTTGAGGACACCGACTGCGCCCGTGTCGTAGTCAATGCGGTCAGACGTTGGCGCAAGCGCGCCGCACTGGAGTTGATGACGCCAAAGCTGGAACATTATGCCGCCCGGTTGGGCGCTCGTCAGCCCAAGGTGAGCGCACGGGAACAGAAATCGCGCTGGGGCAGCTGTTCGGCGGATGGTTCCATCCGCATGAACGCCAGGCTCATCGCTTTTGACGAACCGCTCATTGACTATGTTTGCGCTCATGAAGCCTGTCACCTGATGGTGATGGACCATTCGGCGCGATTTTATGCCCTTCTGGATGGACTGATCGTTGACCGGAAAGCCCGCTCACGCGCCCTTCGCAACGCTATTCCTGTGGGAGCATTCTACTGAATTCTGGACATCGTGAGGCAGCACGGCGCTGGCGCCTGACAAGATCACGTTTGTGAACCCGCCGCCCTGCGCCCTCGAACTCAAATCCCGTACGAAGCCGACAAGGACTCAGCCGCCTGATTAAACGGCTGAATCCTGTCGGAAGGCTGAAACAGCGTCAGTTCAACCTGTAACGGGCTTTCACATAGTACGCGCCACCGTTAAAACCTGACGGCGAGGCTTCCGGGTACAGCTGCCCTAAAGACGCTGCATTTGGGTTTTTATCAGGATAGTTGTTGAACAGATTCGTCGCGCCGATGATCAACTCAAGGCTTTCGGTCATATTGTAACCGAGCTCAGCGTCAATGTTGATCTCAGCACCCTGTTCGCCTGTACCGTTGCCGGTGTCTTCCCATGCACCATAATACACCGCGCGGAGAAGACCCCGCCAGCGGTTTTCAACGTGCGTCAACGTGACATTCCCTTTCAGCTCGGGAAGCAATTCTTCCAAGGCTGCGACCCGGTTTTCATTGATCGGGTTCACACTACCGCGATTATCCACCTTGGTGTCGATCCACGCGAAGGAAAGGTTAAGATCGGTTGAGCCTGTCTCGATCAGATCAAGCGGCAGCGTACCTACAACCTCAATACCGGATGTTGTGGTATCGAAACTGTTGGTGAAGTACCGGAACTGGGTCAGGTCTTCAAATCCGGTGAAGTCGTTCCGTGCGATAACGCCAGCATTTGACAACGCTGTGATGCCCCTGGATACGGTCGTAAATGTCGCCAAACCGTTTTGCGCCCCAAAATAATTAAGCGCTTCGAGGAAGTCGACGTTTGCGGACAAGGCAATGCGGTCATCAACGTCAATGTTGAAATAATCAATGGTCCAGGTTGAGGTTCCAAGATCGAAGCCGGCGCCAATGGTATAGTTCCGGGACTCTTCTGTGCCCAGCTCCGGGCGCATGCCGTCGCGAGCTTCGATAAAATCTGCGGCGAGCTGGCCTGCGGAGGACGATAGCGGCAACGTCCCTTGGTCGAGCAATCGACCATTGATGTTTTGCGTTGTCACGTTCGTAACATTGGCCTGGCCCGCTGTCGGTGCGTGAAAACCGGTCGAAACGGTTGCGCGGAAGAACAGCTTGTCATTGACAGCATAGTTGGTCGCTAGCTTGTAGTCGCTTGTGCTGCCAAAGACGTCGTAATTCTCAAAACGCACGGCGGTTTGAAGAGTCAACTTGTCGGTCACATCAGCTTCCAGATCGGTGTACAGCGAATAACTGGACTGCTGACTCGTTGATGACGCCGTGAAGCCGCCAAAACCGTTAGAGCTTGATGAAAAGCCCTGGTCGGCAAGCGGGCCGAGTGCGAATGACGCCGCATCGCCAGCGGTGATTTCAAACTCTTCTCCCCGGTATTCCGCGCCGAATGCAATGCTGAGGTCGGAAGCAAAGCCGGATACGGGCACGGCGTACAAGAAGTCAGCGTTCAGGATCGTTTCAGTCTGCTTATATGCTCCCGGATCGAAATCCCGCGGCGTGTTCGGGCCAAGTGAGGCGTTGATGGTGTTTCTGATGAAAAAGTCAGAATGGCTTGAACCGTGAACAATACTGAAATCGTATGACAGGTCATTGCCGATCGACCAGCCGCCGCGAAGACCGGCGGCAATCGACATATCCACACTGTCTCCGCCGAACCGTGGCACGAAACCGCTCGGGATTGTCTCGACGAATGAGAAACAGTTTGGATCGGCTGTGACTTGCGCCAGGATGGCTGGATCGGCAATCAACCCGTTTGTCCCGGTCAGGGGGATGCCAGCAGGACATGATCCGCCTGCACCCACGCCGTCAAGATCACCTACAAGAATGGACGGAACGCCATTTGAATCAGCAAGACCGGTGACCGGATCAACCCGCGGCCCGCGGTACACGCCGCCGCGGTTGGTTGGATTCCTGTAGAAGAACCCGCCTGCCACTGTCCGCGTGGCGTAGTTGCCGAACGAGTACAGCTCGGCAGAGGGGCTCAGCTCAATTCCTGCGTTGTAGAAAAGCTTGTAATTGTCCTCGACATCAGGTTGCCCCCAGTACTGCGGCGCCTGATCAGTGTAGGCATTGATCAACCGGAAGTTGGAGACAGCGGCATTGCCCGCGGCAATGAGATTTTCCACATCGCCCCGCACGATCGAACGGACGGTGCCGTCGGTATCGGAAATCTCACCGGTAACATTGAGGAAACCGCGATCGGTCAACGGCAGGCCGATATTTGCCGCAACCCGGTAATTATTGCCGTCACCTTCATAGGTGGACCCATAAACGGTTTCCGCCGTACCGCCGCTTGAAGCGTCATTCAGCTGAAAATTGATCACGCCCGCAATCGCATCCGAACCGTATTGCGAAGACGCGCCATCACGCAGAACTTCAACCTGCCTCAGGGCCAGTGCGGGAATCACACTCACGTCCGGGCCCTGCGCGCCATCAGCGATCCCACCGCCAAGGAAGGAAATCACGGAACCGCGATGACGCCGCTTGCCGTTGAGCAGAACCAGCGTGTTGTCAGGCGACAACGACCGCAGGTTCGCGGGGCGAATGATGGTCGCAGCATCGGAAATCGGCTGCGTATTGACATTGTATGACGGGACGGAAGTTCTCAGAAGGTCGGCGACATCGTTTGTTCCCTGGTTGAGGAACTCGTTTGCCTGAAAAACATCAATCGGCGATGTCGAATCGGATGCGGAGCGTGCTGCGCGACGCGTGCCCGTTGTGATGATCACATCGACATCATCGGCATCGGCGGATTCGCTCTCTTGAAACGCCGATGCTGATGCCAGTGAAAATGTGGAAACAGCGAGGATTGAGGCTGCTCCCAACAGTTTGAGTTTTTCCAATTTTGTCATGTGGTTAACCCTAGACTTGTGAAACACGCCGCGCCGTCTGCTCCGCAGTCAGCGTAAGATACGTCAATCACTCTGTTTGTCAGTTTGTCGCGATGGTCGCCTGATCATTCAGGCATTTGGTGAACGTGATCTTGCACCAACCTTCCCAAGGGTGAGTTCAGGGACTCACATCGAGGAACGATGGCGTTCATCGAGGGCAGGTATAGGCTGCTTCGGGATATGAGCAAGCGGGATAAAGCCGATCGCACGAAGTTTTTGCACCTGCAACATGATCTCCATTCCCCCCTTTCCCTGTTATCTTTCAGGGATATCTGCAAGGGGTTATTAAAACGTCCATGAAAAGTTACGAATTATTGTGCTGTAGGTACAATACCGGTATAAGAAAAAACTCTAGATTAATTGGTGTTTGAGTGAATTGCTGGATTGCATAATTGCCATCCTCAAAAACCGATCACCCATTAACTTGGAGTAACGAATATTATCGTAAATACCAATAACTTTCTTCTCACGAAGGAGCACATAACGACTTTTATGGTGTTGCATAAGATCCAGTAATTTATCAAGGAAAAACTGGAATTTTTCCTCTAAGCGCCTATCTTCAATCTTTTTCATCAGTAGTCTTCCTGTTATCTGTATTGCGCTAAACCGAGTAATCATACCCCATACGCCGCCTTGCCAAACGGCATCGTCTGTCCGTTCCACATAACACTGTCGCGTAAATCCGCTATAGAACTTGCTCTGTGGAATCGTCTTACCGCATCACGTGTCCGGTTGAATTTCACCAGCGACTGTGTCCAATTCCAATTCGTCATTACGCAAGACGCTCTGCAGGCGGGGATTGAGCAGCTTCCAACGTTGGCCTACGCACTCAAGATCGCCTTTCATCTCAACCATCGCCCGACCTTTATGCGCTTTCAGCGCCCGCTCGTAATCTGCGTGCTCAAGAACCGCGGAGATGGTCTTGGGTTGATTATCAATTTTAGTGTGAATCTTAACCATACCGTCGGCGTCTGCATTCCCCCTTTTCAAAACGTGAACAAAACCATGTAGACACACATCAGGTTTCGGAGCGCGATCACGAAACACACGCGCTGCTTCGTGTAGCAGTGCTGCGTCGGATTGCTCAAACCGCACGACTGTTTTCGGCATTGCCACCGGTCGTGTCCGTGCCCATGAGATAGCAACATCCAATTTCGGGAAGGGTTCAACGATCTGAACCAACGCTTCACATAGATTGGCGCTGACGCCGTTGACACGCGCCGCCCTGCCAAACGCTTCTTCATTGCCTACAACCAGCCGATCCACGGCCTGTCGTGTCGCCTTGAGCGCTTCAACCAGCTTCCGCGTCATCCTACGTGCAATCGGTGCGCCGCTGTCTTCGGAATCCTCTAACAAACCTTGAACGGGCGGTGATATGACCGGCGTCAGCAACGTCACAACAAAACTGCCTTGCTCCGTCTGCCCTAACCGCATGGACTCCATCAATTCAAGCGCGTCCTTGTTCGCCCTATTGTACACGGGACGCGCGTCACGCAGCGCACACGCCGCTGCTAGCACCATGTCTCTGCCGCCGCTGACCAAACTGACGCCTTCATTCAAACACAAACTGCCATCATCGCTTTCAGCCGCTCGAATACGGATAGTGTCGCGGTCCGCGGTGATCAGCGTACGATATGTGGTCAGTACATCCTGGCCAGAAATTTGCGAAAACGTTTCGATCAGCGACAATACCGCGCTCGCATAGTCGCCCAAAGCCTGTGTATGCGGGACAAGAATCTGTGGGAGTTTGTCTCCAACATATACGCCCGAATTTTTACGGTATGTCCCCTGCTCTTTCCAACCCAAAGCACGGGCATAGGCTGATAAAGCTGTCGGTGTAACCGCCCGCAACGCCCCCCGGTCGTTTAGGCTAACCTGCATCAGAAACGTCCCTCTCTGGACCGCTGCATCAAATCCCGCAAGGCATCAACATCAAACACATTCTGTTTGGGAATGTGTACAGTCACAGTCTTCTGGTTTGCATTGTTTTCCTGATTGCTTTGCAAGCTCAACCAATAAGCCCGTCGTCGCAAAATAAGCGCTTCTTCGGTAACGGTCATCCACTGTGTTGGGTCTTTTGGCAGCTCTAGCACCACGAGTAGTCGCGGAGTCTGCGTCTCGGCGCGAAGATCATCATAATTCTTTATAGAAATCGAAAACGAAAAAACGCCGTTTCGCGCTGCACCAAGACAGGATGTGGCCTTAAGCTGCAGGTCCAACGCCGGGTGCTTCCCCCCTCCGGCTTGAACCCTCAAGTCCACGCTGTCTCGGTCGAGATCAGGTTCAAAAGTCTGATAACCAGCCCGCGCCGCCAGCGCTTTGGCATAGACGCACGACAGCCGTTCCTTTTCGTCGGCATCTGTGAGCAGGGCATCAGGGCTTCGCATCAGTTGGTCTCTCCATAGACCGCTTTAATCTCCTCCCGCGTCCAGCCGTCCTTGAGCAATTGAGGCTTTTCACGCAACCAAATTTGACGCTCAACCTCTGGGTCCATCCGCTCCAGACCGCACAGCAAATCATCCGACGCGTTTATCAGCCCCGAACCCTCAAAATCCCACCCGTTCGCTTTACGCACTTTCTTAAACCGCTTGAGAACTTCTCGCCCGAAATCTTGACGATGAACCGGCACAAACCCGTATCGCGCCCAAGCATAACCGCCAACATCC
>RKRX01000023.1 GCA_007571185.1 Oceanicaulis sp. | reverse complement strand
GAAGGAATAGAGGATTGCCACAAGCCATGAATGCGCCTATTCGCAGCAAAGCTAATATAAACATTCCGTCGTGCACGGGTAAGCCCGACATAGGCCAGTCTGCGCTCTTCTTCCAGGCTAGCAGCGTCCTCCTCGTCTATTGAGTGTTGGGAAGGGAAGAGGGCTTCTTCCCAACCAGGCAGGAAGACTAATGGAAACTCCAGACCCTTGGCGGCGTGGAGGGTCATGATAGAGATCTCGTCACCATTTTCGGTACGGTCGGCATCCGAGATCAGGGAAATGTGTTCGAGGAAGGCTTCCAAGCTGTCAAATTCGCCCATGGAGCGGATCAGTTCCTTGAGGTTGTCCAGTCGACTAGCGGCTTGCGGGTTCTTATCCTCATTCTCGCGCCACATTCCGGTATAGCCACTTTCATCGAGTACGATTCCGGCCAGCTCGTCATGGCGCATAGTCTTGGCTTGTTTGGCCCAACGTTCTAGATCACATAGCAGTCCCACAAGACCGATGCGTGTCTTGCCCTTAATCTCATCGGTTCGGATGATTAACCGGGCGGCCTCGGCCATGGGGACGCGTGCATCGCGTGCAACCTGGGTGATTTTCTGTATTGAGGCGGAGCCCACCCCGCGCTTGGGCACGTTCACTATGCGTTCGAAGGCCAGGTCATCATCAAGGCTCAGTACAAGGCGCAGATAGGCCAGTGCATCGCGGATTTCTGCACGTTCAAAGAAGCGGGGTCCGCCGATCACCTTGTAAGGCAGACCCAGTGTGATAAAGCGATCTTCGAAAGCGCGCATCTGCCGGGAAGCGCGCACAAGCACCGCCACATCGGCGTGGTTGCCATCTGCCCGGATATGGTTTTCGATCTCATCGGAGACAAAACGCGCCTCAGCCTCACCATCCCAGAGACCCGAGATTTGCACCTTCTCGCCAAGATTGTCCCCGGTCCATAGCGTTTTGCCCAGACGCATCTTGTTGGCGGCGATCAAGCCCGCCGCGGCACCCAAGATGTGTCTTGTGGAGCGGTAGTTGCGCTCTAGCCGGATTACCGTAGCGTCGGGAAAGCTTTGTTCAAAGCGCAGGATATTATTCACTTCCGCGCCACGCCAGCCATAGATTGACTGATCATCATCGCCCACGCAGCACACGTTGCCCGAACCACGCGCTAGAAGCCGCAGCCATAGATATTGGGCGACATTGGTATCCTGGTATTCATCTACAAGCAGATAGCGAAACCTGGAATGAAAATCAACAAGAACATCGGTATTTTTCTGGAATATGTTTATGTTATGTAAAAGAAGGTCACCAAAATCGCAACAATTTAGTGTAATAAGTCTATTCTGGTATATCTTGTAAAGTTTTTCAGATTTACCATCAGCGAAAATACATTTATCTTTTTCAGGGATACGTTCAGGATTTAAGGCGCGGTTCTTCCATTTATCAATCATGTTGACTAACAATCTCGGTGTCCAGCGCTTGATATCTATATTCTCCGATTCAAGAATTTGCTTTATCAATCTTAATTGGTCATCTGTATTGAGAATCGTAAAACTTGGTCTCAGACCAACCAGTTCGGCATGACGACGTAGAATACGGGCGGCGATGGAATGGAAGGTGCCCAGCCATGGCAGACTTTCCACCTGTTCGCCAATGAGGGCTCCCACTCGTTCTTTTATCTCTCGGGCGGCCTTATTGGTGAAAGTCACCGCCAGTATCTGCCATGGTCGGGCTCGATCGGTGGCGAGAATATGTGCTAGGCGGGTGGTGAGCACCCGCGTCTTACCTGTTCCTGCACCCGCCAAGACCAGCAAGGCCCCCTCAGTGGACTCCACCGCTGCGCGCTGTTGCGCATTGAGCCCATCCAGGTAGGCGGCGGCGGAGCGCAGCCTGCCGGATGCAGCCTGCCGGGACAAGGGGATGGAAGACATGGAGACAGACCCTGGAATCTGATTCGGATTTGAAACAGACATAGCATGCTTCACGGTTGTAAGCAGTTTTCGAAACGTGGTTGGCAGATTGGAGCCCTAGAGCGTGTCCTCAATCAATTGAAGTTTCCCGAATAGATCCCTCCGCAAGCTCTGTTTTCAGGTGTGATTGAGGTGGGTTGTGCATATTAACTCTTTGTTTTTCTTGAATTTAGCTTTTTAATTGCTGGCAAGGGACACGAATACCGACAAACGGGGGTTGATCGGCTTTAAGCGGTTCGAATCAAACTAGTCATCCCGCCCAAGCTCAACTGTCAAGCGCGGCACAGCTACAACATATCCCTTAAAAACTCAAATAATATAAGACTATACACACGACACCAAAACTGTAACTGCATTCATGGGGGCTATACGCCTTGCTTGTTCACTCGTACGGTTCAGATAATTGATGACGCGCTCTAGCTGTGCTCCTCCTCATGCTGGGCTTGCAGGGCGCTAGCATAGGCGGCATGGGCGTCGGCCTTTGAGATGTAGCCGACAATGGGTTGATCGCCATGGCGAGATTTTACCGGCGCGCCATCAATCTTCTCTGCGGAGAGGAATCCCATCACTCTGCCCAGATAATCGTCCTCATAAACACCGGGCCCGTCCATTTCACCCAAGGCATCCCGGTCATCAAGCGGGGTCATTATATCGCGGGCGCGCAGGGTTTGCAAGATCACCCGTGCGGCGCCTTTGGTTAGATCATAGCCATGACGCTCCACCTGTTTGTGAAAAAAACTGCCTTTGGTAACCGAAGTTGTGAGTACGCTGGCTAGGGAAACGGTAACCAGCAACGCGATTGAAGCTTCATAACTTGTGGTCAGTTCAAACA
>RKRX01000165.1 GCA_007571185.1 Oceanicaulis sp. | reverse complement strand
GGCCGGATTGATTGCTGGCCACCACAACTCCATCGGCCTGCTGTTTGAGGCGTCGATAATGCGAGGGCGTTCGCCGGGGGCGCGCCGCCGATCGGAGACCAGCGCTTGCTCCCTAGGGGTGTGCGTAACCGGTTCTCCGTCCGGTGATGGAGTCGGGCGGTCTTTCGCTTCCAGACGCCCGATGCGTTCTTCAATCACCGGAGTGAGCCGGGATTGAGGTCCGTAAGAGGAAGTCAGGGCGCATCCAGATAAGATCGCACCACTCAACAAAATCATGATCAAAGGTTTGATTTGCATAAGATTTACTCTGCCGTATCTGGAAGGAAGACATCGATCTTCTGGTGTTGTCCGTCGCGTTCAAGCTCAAGCGTGCGGGGGCCGATCCTCGAAATAAGCCAGCCGTCGAAAATTTCTTCACCTGGCGCAAAGACCATGATCAGATTTTCTTTTCCGGCGGTGTAAAGGCGCCATTGCGCCTCTCGACGCACCAGCGCCCGGATGATGGGACTGTACGCGGCTTCTTCCGGTTGGGATTCCTCGATGGTGGGTATAGCCGGGGCGACGCCTTCAGTAGTTTCAGCGCTCAACACCTGTGCGTTGGGAAAAAAATCGGTAGCGCCCAGACGTTCAACCAGGATCTGCACATCGCTCTGGCTAAGTGCCAAAGGCGGCGTCAGGTCAAGCCTATTACGGTTCATTTCGTAAGCGCCGGGCGTAGAGGGTGAGACCAACCCGATCACGAGTGCGACTCCACCGATCACAGCGACACAGATAAAGCGTGAAGTCATGAGAGTCATGACGTGTTCGTTCCTTCGATCATGGCTGGCGCGAGCAGGAGGATGGAGACCGGGCGCCCCTGGCCCTGCCAGTTCAGTTCAAAGGGACGGATTTCGCCCCCAGCCCGGGTGAGGGTTTCCATGAAGGTTGCGAATTGTCCACGATCATTGCGTGCGGTGATTTCAACCTCGAACAAAACGGCGCCGTTGGGCAGGGTGGCGCTTTCCAGAACTGTCACCCGGGGATTGATCAGAGCGGCCTCCCGTGCGGCCGCTTCCACAGCACCCAGGATTTCCGCGCCAGCGAGACCGGGGGTTGCAGCGGTCCAGAACTGGCCCTCAACCCGTTCAAGCGCATCGGCCGCATGGGTGGTGATTTCGAACCAGTCCTGTTGTTCCAGCATTGCACGATAGGACGCCAGCTCGGTGCGCACCGCGGTCAGTTCCTGTCTGAGGGCGGTGTTTCGGGTGTCGAGCTCCATAAGCCCCGCAAGTGCGGCGAGCCCCAGCAGAATGACAAGACCCGCCTGCGTCCGGATGGATAATTGACCGGAAAGACGATCCAGAACCGGCTTCAGCGCACTCATCGGCTCCCCTCGGTTGCGGACGGACGGGGGTTCAGGCTGGCGCGAATCTCCCAAGTGTCCTGCTGCCGCTGCACTCGGCTGATCGTCACACCCGACAGGCTGGGGGCGTTTTCAAGAAGTCCGACGATGTATGCAGGATCCATGCTGTCTTCGGCGGTGAGTTCGGCCCGGACGGCATTCTGTGAGATCTGGAAGCGTTGCAATCGTCCACCCGCGGTTTGGGCCGCTTCAGCCAAATCTGCGGCAGGGGCGAGTGGGTGGATCAGATCCAACGCGGTCCGATAACTATCGAGCCGGTTCAAACTGTCCTGCCAAGTCCGCCGGGCCTGGAAACGGGTTGCACTCTCTTCGATCACGGTTTCAAGCTTAGCCTGTGCGTCACGCCAGTCGTGAGACAGACGCGCATGAGCGCCGGTCTGGTGCAAAAGCGGTGCGCCCAGCAGCACCAGAGCGCCCAGCAGCGCCTGCATGGGCGTGATCCGGGCGCTCCAGTCCCGAATCCGGTTCCGCAAACGCGCCATGGCAAGCGAGGTGGGTTTTGCATTTTCACCCTCCTCGTCATGTCGACGGCAACGTCTCAGGAACAGTTCGAGCTCGCCTTCGGACGGGTGGTGAGGCCAAAACCGGCTCGCAAACAGCTCATGGCGATGGAAGACTTGCACTTCATGGCCGCCGTCGCGGGTCTGTCGCATTCGGTGGCCGTCATCGGGGACGGGGTACGTATCCAGCGCTGATTCGGCGACGACCCAGGCGTTCGGAGGCACACCCAGCCGGGATAGCCGGTCCTTGTCCCATGACCATGATTGCGCGTGGCGGGCGCCCCAGACCACTGACAGACCGGGGCGCGCGAAGGGGGCGCGGGTTTCAGCCGCCAGCGCGATGGCGGTGCGCATACGCTTGTCCAGCGGGCCGGAAGGTCGTTCGATACGTTCAAAATGCAGCAAGGCGCGGCTGACGATATAGCGCTCGCCAAACACCAGCGCGCGCCAGAGGTCTGAAGGTCTGCGCGGCTTCACGCCGGCGGCGCTGACCTGGCGATCAACGCAGGACAGGAAGGCTGGCCAGTGTGTCGATATCCTCGACATGAAAAAATCCCTCTGCTTCTGAGCCGCCAAGCGTGTGTGAGAAAACAATACTATAAGGCCTGTGGAAGTTCGCCAAGGACAGATCGACACGGGTCACCCTGATCAACCGCGCACTCGGCTGATGCGTGACGATCAGAAAGCTTGGCCCCGGCAGAATCGTGTTGTCCTCCAGCATGTCCAATCCCTCAATGCCCAGATCGCTGAAACGCACAAGCTGGCTGCGATCATTAAGCATGTTCATGGCTCGTTCCACATTCCGCATACCAGGTACAAGGGCTTTTATCAGATAGTGCGGCGCCAGGCGCGCGCTCATTGCGGGGTTGTTTCCGGCAAAGGCGAACAGGTCCAACA
>RKRX01000225.1 GCA_007571185.1 Oceanicaulis sp. | reverse complement strand
GAGGAGTTCTCCACATTCACCACCGCCAGGGTGGCGGCGCCGGCCAACCGGCAATGGCGCAAAGCCGCCAGTGTAACGGCCGTTTCTCCCGACTGCGAAACAAAAAGAGCCCCATCATGAGCCCTGATCACCGGGCTACGATAACGGAAACTCTAAGCCAAATCGCTGACCATTGGAAGCCGGGCGAGCTTCTCGAACCAGAACTTGCTGATCGCGGCGGCATAAAACGCAGTGCCGCAGGCGGCGCCAAGCAGCCGGTCGATCAAAGCCCAATCCGGCGAGCCCTCTCCACGCACCTGACCTGTGGCGATATCGAGATAATATGACAGAGTGCGCGCCACGGCATCAGGCTGTTCATGGATTTCCTTTGCCATGAAGTGACGGTACCCGCCTTTGTCGGCAAATCCGGCCACGGCGCGCGATACGACACAGACCTGCCGCTTGGCGAGGCGGGCCTCTTTGTCAATGATCACCACACCCTGTGCGCTGACCTTGGCCCGATCACCCTCTTGCAGATAGATAACCTTGTCAGTCCAACCCGCTAGAGCCAAAGTGTCCGAACCGATATAGGTCTCGCCTTCCCCCAGACCGATCACCAACGGACACCCCGACCGGGCCACCCATATCGCGCCGGGTTCGGAGGCGTTCATCACCGCCAGCGCATAGGCGCCGCGCAGGCGTTTGACCGCCCGAGCGAAAGCCCCGTCCATATCTGGCCCGGCTCTGAGCTCAGATGCAATCAGGTGCGCAATCGCTTCGGAATCGACAGGCGTTTCGGCCTTGAAACCTTTCACCTCAAGCTCGGCTCGCAGCTGCTGAAAGTTCTCGATGATGCCGTTATGAACAACCGCCACATCGCCCGATTTATGGGGATGAGCGTTTTCCCGCGTGGGGGCGCCATGGGTGGCCCAACGGGTGTGTCCGATCCCGGTCACACCCTCGACAGGGTGTCGGGCCAGTTCGATGTCGAGATTGGCGATCTTGCCAGCGGCGCGGCGGCGACAGAGCCCGTTCCGCCCTCCCACCACAGCGATCCCTGCGGAATCATAACCTCGATATTCCAGGCGGCGTAAACCCTCCACCAACCGGTCACTGACCTCGCTAGACCCGGCAATCCCGACAATACCGCACATGATGACACCCCTGAGAAACCCTGTATCAAGAGCTTACAGTTCCTGATCAAAGGCTCCGATTTCAGGATAGATCGCGAGATCAGCCTTTATAGCCTGGAAAATGGCCCTTACGTCCTGCTTGCTGTGAGGGCTTTCCACTACGACAACAAGGTTCGGCGTGTTGGAGCTGGCGCGCACCAGGCCCCAGGCGCCGCCTTGCAGCGTGAAGCGCACGCCATTAACGGCATTCACGTCAGTGATCAAACGTCCAGCCACGGCTTCACCCCTGGCCCTGCGCGCCTGGTAACTGGCCACAATGCGTTCAACTACAGCGTATTTTTCCTCATCCGCACAGGCCGGCGACATGGTCGGTGAGCCATGGCTTAACGGCAGGTCGTCCCTGAGATCGGCCATGGTCTTGTCAGGATTGCGGTCGAGCATTTCCAGAATGCAGCGCGCCGCAACCAGACCATCATCATAACCCCGCCCCACCGGCAGCTGCAGGAAGAAATGACCCGACTTCTCGAACCCGGCCAGGGCGCCCAATTCATTAGCGCGACGCTTGATATAGGAATGACCGGTCTTCCAGTACTCGGTCTCGCAGCCATTGGCCCTGAGCACCGGGTCGATAGCGTAAAGCCCGGTGGATTTCACATCCACCACGAATTTCGCCCCCTTGTGAACATCAGACAGGTCGCGAGCCAGCATGAGGCCAACCTTGTCGGCGAAAATCTCTTCACCCGTGTTGTCCACCACGCCACAGCGATCGCCATCACCATCAAAGGCCAGGCCGATATCAGCGCCGGTCTGCTTCACCCGATCTGACAGAGCGCGCAGCATTTTCATATCTTCGGGATTGGGATTGTATCTGGGGAACGTGTGATCAAGCGCGCAATCCATGGCGATCACCTCAACCCCCATGGCCGAGAGCACCTCTTCGGCAAAGGCGCCTGCGGTGCCGTTGCCGCATGCCGCGACCACCTTGAGTTTGCGACCGATTGACACCCCTCTGGAAATATCAACCTTGTAGGCTTCCGCCACAGCGGTCTGGCGCACATAGCCGCCGCCGACGCGGGCTACGCCTTCGTCATTGAGCACAATCTCCTTGAGGCGGCCCATCTCTTCGGGCCCGAAGGTCAGCGGGCGCTCCACGCCCATCTTTACACCTGTCCAACCATTGGAGTTGTGGCTGGCGGTCACCATGGCCACCGCGCCAATATCAAGATGGTATTGTCCGAAATAGGCCGTCGGCGACAGCGCCAGACCAATATCGTGAACCTCGACGCCAGCCTGCATCAGCCCCACTTCCAGCGCTTGTTTGACGCTGAGCGAATAACTGCGAAAATCATGGCCGGTGATAATCCTGGGGTCTTTGCCCAACTCGTGGATCAACGTGCCCAGACCCAGACCCAACGCCTGGACGCCGTACAGGTTGATTTGGGGCGCAATGTCAGACTCTGGATGGCCGAACCACCAGCGAGCGTCATATTCCCGGAATCCGGCGGGGGTTACGAAAGCTTGTGTTTCAAAATCCCAGGTGTTGGGTTGCAGATCAGTGCGCATAAGCGTTCCTCGCCGGTTGTATTGGCATTGCATCAGGCTGGTGAGTGCGGCGTCAAGGATTATCTCGCCGACCTTGGCGCCCGCCATCGCATCGGGTGACAGCAGCGTCAACACGTTCAGCCAGCGCCACCGCCGCCGCGCCCGCCCTTCCAGTCACGGCCGGGGCGTCCGCCCGGCCCAGAACCGCATCGATGAAGGCCGCCACATTGGCGCCCAGCGGATCCCTGCCCTCAGGCGTGCTGTGATAGTCAGAATTGAGATTGAAGCCGGTGAAATTCTGGAAAGTGCGGGCGATGAAATCGATCTCAATCGCCCCGCTCTCATACTCCAACCGCATGATGCGGCGGCGCTTGTCAGCAACCCGGGTGGCGTTCAACTCCAGCCGGGCGCCGTTGTCGAACACGGCCTGCATAGTGACGTCATCGAACTTGTTCGTCTTCACCACCCGCCCTTGAGCGGTCAAGTCCGCCGGTTCATTCTGACCGATGAGCATCAGCGCCAGATCCATGTCATGAACCATCAGATCGAAAGTTATGGAAACATCGGCGCCACGCCTGTCAAACACGCCCTGACGAGTAGCGTAAATATATGTGGGCGACTCACCGACACCCGTCAGCCTCATCGCCTCAAACACAAGGCGCTCCTGGTGACCGCAGGCCAGGACAAGACCTTTGTCTGTGGCGAGATCAACCAAGGCGCGGGCTTCGAGAGCTGACAGCGCCAGCGGCTTTTCCACCAGGGCTGACTTGCCCGCCTCCAGAACCCGGCGCGCCAAGGCGCCATGGGTCACGCCAGGACTGGCGATCGTGACCACATCCACCCCAGCCAGAAAGGCGTCAAGATCGGTGAGGACCGCAGCGCCATATCTGTCCGCCAGCACCTGGGCGCGGGCGACATCTGGATCGAACACCGCCTTGAGATCGGTGTCAGGATGATCGACGTATTTGCCGCAGTGATGACCGCCAAATACACCCACGCCAATCACGCCCGCGCGCAGGGGAGGAAAAACCGTTTGAGTCATGGAGACGGTCCGTTGCATTCGGTGAGCGTGTCATAGACTTGTGCGCGCCCAAGGCAACCCTTTGAGCCGCGCCTACCGCCCCGCTTAACTCACACCCGCACGCAGAAGATCATGAATGTGCAGCAAGCCCACCGGACAGCCTTGCTCGTCACAGACAAACAACTGGGTGATTTTGCGACGGCCCGCGGTCATGATCCGTAACGCATCTGAAACCAGCATGTCGGCGGACACGGTGACCGGCCTGGCCGTCATCACCGCCTTCACCGCTTCATCGGTCAGACCCGGCCCCATTTTGCGGCGCAGATCGCCATCGGTGACCATCCCCGCAAGCACGCCATCTGCATTGATCACACCCACGCAACCAAATCCTTTTTCACTCATCACAATCAGCGACTCACCCATGCCGGCTCGGTCCGACACCAGCGGCATGGCGTCACCGGCATGCATGAGCGCGTCCACCCGGGCCAGCGCCGAGCCCAACGCCCCGCCGGGATGATAACGGGCGAAATCACGCGCGGTGAATCCCCGCGCCTCAATCAGCGCCACCGCCAGAGCATCGCCGAACGCCATCATCATGGTGGTGGAGGTTGTAGGCGCCCGGGTCTCGCCGCACGCCTCTTGCGCTTTGGGGCACAGCAACAACAGATCAGCGCCTTTGGCCAAGGTGGACTGCGCGCCCATTGTCATGGCGATGAGCGGCACGCCAAACCGGCGACAATAGGCCACCATATCGCCCAGCTCCCGAGTCTCGCCCGACCTTGACAGCGCCAGCACGGCGTCATCGGTGGTGATCATCCCCAAATCGCCATGACTGGCCTCGGAAGGATGCACATACTGCGCCGGAGCGCCGGTGGAAGCGAGCGTCGCTGCAATCTTGCGCGCCACATGCCCGGACTTGCCTACACCCGCACAGATCAACCGCCCCTTGAGTCCTGCGATCAGCTGCACCGCCTGAAGGCTTGCCGTATCCAGCGCCGCGCTTAACTGCGACAGCCCCGACATCTCAAGCTCCAGCGTGCGGCGCATGGCGGACACAATGGCGCCCGGGTCAAGGACAAAACCGTCTTCGGCAGGCATATCGGTTTCCACATGTTCACAGACAGAGGCTGTCCTCTAGCAGCATCCGGCAAGCCTTGCTAGACGACCGCAGCATGCCCTGCGGCTTGAGAGCCCGAGATGAAAATTGAAGCGACTGCAATTCCCGAGGTCAAACTCCTCCATCCCCAGCGCTTGGGAGATGAGCGAGGCTGGTTCAGCGAAACCTGGTCCGCCGCCGAGCTGGCCCGGGCAGGACTGGGTTACAGTTTTGCACAGGACAATCTGTCCTATTCGCGACGGGCCGGCACCTTACGGGGATTGCACTGCCAGCTGCCGCCGGTCGCCCAGAGCAAGCTTGTGAGCGTGCTCACGGGCGCGATTCTAGATGTAGCCGTGGATATCCGGGAGGGTTCGCCCCATTACGGACGCTGGGTGAAAGTCCGGCTGGATGCGGACACCCCTGCCCAGCTTCTGGCGCCAGCGGGTTTTCTGCACGGCTTTGTCACCCTTAAACCCGACACCCGCGTCGCCTACAAGGTCACCGCCCCCTACAGCCGCCCCCATGACCGTAGCGTGGCCTGGGACGACCCGGCCCTGGGTGTGGATTGGGAGATCAAAGACCCGATTCTGTCCGACAGGGACGCTAAGGCGCCGACCCTGGCCGATAGCGATGTGCGCTTTTGCTGGAATAATCAGGCATGAGCCCGCCGCGACCCCGAGCCCTGGTTACCGGCGGCGCCGGTTTTATCGGCTCAGCCCTGGTGCTAGAGCTTGTCACGGCAGGTTGGACCGTCACGGTGCTGGATCAGCTCACCTATGCCGCCGCAGCGGGGACGGTGGCGTTGCTGAAGGCCACCGGTCACTGCCAGCTCATCAAAGGCGATATTCGCAACCGGAACACCCTACGTGATGTGATGGAGCGCGCCAACCCTGAAGCGGTGTTCCATGCAGCCGCCGAAACCCATGTGGACCGGTCCATCAATTCTGCAAGCGATTTCATCTCCACCAATCTGACGGGCACGTTTGAAGTGCTTGAAGCGGTGCGCGCCTGGCGTGATCAACACCAGACCGGTCAGCCGCCGGTGCGTTTCATCCATGTTTCCACCGATGAAGTATTCGGCGATCTGGGAGACGGCGGCGCCAGCCGGTTTGACGAAACCACCCCCTATGCGCCCTCCTCACCCTATTCAGCCAGCAAGGCGGGATCAGATCATCTGGTGCGCGCCTGGGCCCGCACCTATGAGCTGGACGTGCGTATATGCAATTGCTCCAACAATTACGGGCCGCGGCAATTTCCCGAAAAGCTGATCCCGCGGATGATCCTGAACGGGTTGGAAGGCCGCCCGCTGCCGGTTTACGGCGATGGTGGCCAGATCCGCGACTGGCTGCATGTGCACGATCATGCCAGAGCGCTGCGCCTGATCGCTGAAATCGGGCAAGCGGGGCGCACCTATTGTGTGGGCGGCGATACTGAGCGCACCAACCTGGATGTGGTGCGGAAAATCTGTGATCTTCTCGATAAGCGTCTGCCCCATAAGACGCCCCGGCGGGCGTTGATTGAGCTGGTCGCCGACCGCCCGGGCCATGATCGCCGCTACGCCATCGACGCTGCCCGCATCCGGGCTGAGCTGAGCTGGAGCCCAAGCATAAGCTTTGAGACCGGACTCGCCCGGACGCTGGACTGGTATCTCAACCATGCATCATGGTGGATTCCGTCAACCAGCGCCCATGAATGAACCTTCTGCATGACGAACCCCGCCCTGCCTTGCCTGCTTGTTTTCGGCCAATCCGGCCAGTTGGCCCGGGCGCTGGCGCGGCAGGCGCGGAAGTGCGGGATCAAAATCATGTTCGCGGGCCGGGATCGCTGTGACTTGTCCCAACCCGGGCAGGCTGCATTCCTGATCAGGGCGCTGCAACCGAGCCACGTCATCAACGCCGCCGCCTATACCGCCGTGGACAAGGCTGAGCGCGAACCTGCGCTGTGCGCGGCGATCAACACCCGTGCGCCCGGAGACATGGCCAAAGCCTGTGCAGCCCTTCACAGCCGCTTCGTGCATGTGTCCACCGACTATGTGTTCGATGGGCAGGCGACCGCGCCCTACGCTGAAGACGCTCCGCCTGCGCCCGTCAATGTCTATGGCCGGACCAAGCTGGAGGGGGAGTATGCCGTGCTGGATGCGTTTGCCGACGCCGCCATCGTGCGCACCTCAGCTGTGTTCAGCGGATCAGGTGATGATTTCCCCAGCAGAATGTGGACGCTGGCCCGGTCCCGGAATACACTGGATGTCGTTGATGATCAGATCATCGGCCCCACTCCCGTGGATGCGCTGGCCCGCCGCTTGGTCGCGCTGGCGAGCAGATCTGAAGGACGAGGCGTGTATCACTGCGCCGGGCGGCCCTTTGTGAGCTGGCGGCGGCTGGCCGAAACCGCTTTTGATCTGGGCCGCGCCCGAGGGGCGCCTCATGCGGTTGTGCATGCGGTCGACAGCAGCGCCTTTCCCACCGCAGCACAGCGACCGAAGAGAACCCCGCTGGGCGGTGACCGGCTCGAAACCCTGATCGGAATACCGCCCCCCGACTGGCGACGAGGACTTGGCCAAGCGCTCGACGTCTGGCTGGCGAATCGCTAAACCCTTTCCCATGATGACGCGATCACCGACCGTTCCCGCCTCTGGGCGCAAAGGCGTGCTTCTCGCGGGCGGCGAGGGCAGCCGTCTGGCGCCTCTGACCCGCGCCATCTCCAAACAGCTGCTGCCCATTTATGATAAGCCTCTGGTGTATTACCCGCTTTCCATTCTGATGCTGGCGGGGGTCCGGGACGTCCTGCTCATCTCCACCCCCCAGCACCTGCCGCTGTTTAAGTCATTGCTGAGTGACGGCGACGCCTGGGGTATGAAGATCGACTATCAGGTTCAGACTGAAACCCGCGGCGTGGCGGACGCGATGCTCCTGGCCGAAAACTGGCTGGATGGCGCGCCCAGCATTTTGGCCCTGGGCGACAATGTTCTCTATTCCACCGGCCTGAGCGGCCTTCTCAAACAGGCTGCTGATACCGAAACCGGAGCTACGGTTTTCGCCTGTCCGGTACGCAATCCTGAGCAGTTCGGCGTGGTGGGATTTGACGGGAAGGGGCAAGCGATCAATCTTGAGGAAAAGCCCCGGCGACCGGGCAGTGAGTGGGCGGTGATCGGGCTCTATTTCTATGATGAAACCGCGCCGGAAAAGGCGCGTCGCCTGATTCCTTCAACCCGGGACGAACTGGAAATCATTGATCTCAACCGGCTGTATCTGGATGAACAGACTCTGAATGTGATCAAGCTGTCCCGGGGCGCAACCTGGCTGGACACCGGCACGCTGGACGGGCTGGTGACCGCCGGAGAATGGGTTCGCGCCATTGAACGTCAGCACGGCTTCAAGGTCGCCTGCCCAGAAGAAATCGCCTGGCGGAACGGATGGATCGACAACGCTGACCTCAGCGCCCTCGCCAACCAACACAAAAGCGAGTATGGCGCTTATCTGCAACGTCTCAGCGCACGCGCCCCGTGTCAACCATGACCCGTCTCGTTCTCACCCGCCACGGCCAGAGCCAGTGGAACCTGGAAAACCGGTTCACCGGCTGGGTGGACGTGGATTTGACCGATAGGGGCATCGCCCAGGCCAGACGTGGCGGTGAATTGCTCAAGGAAGCTGGTTTCAAACCCGGCTTTGCCTGCGCCTCACGGCTCAAGCGCGCCATTCGTACGCTGTGGATCGCACTGGAAGGCGTGGACCGGGTCTGGATCCCGGTTGAGAAGACCTGGCTGCTCAATGAACGCCATTACGGGGCGTTGACCGGGCTGAGCAAGGCCGAGACGGTCGCCAAACATGGACAGAAGCTGGTCAATATCTGGCGCCGGTCCTACAACACGCCGCCGCCGGCCCTGGCGCCTGATGACGAACGCCATCCGCGTTTTGACGACCGTTATGCCGATCTGGATCCGACGCAGCTGCCGGGCGCCGAAAGCCTTGCACTGACCCTGAATCGCGTGAAGCGCTATTTCAACGCCGCCTTGGCGCCCAGGCTGCATGCCGGTGAAAACATCCTGGTCTCTGCGCACGGCAATTCCCTGCGCGCCCTGGTGAAAATGCTGTTTAACCTGTCAGAACAAGAAATTGTCAGAATCGAAATCCCTACCGCCAACCCGCTGATGATTGAACTAGACGGCCTGAAACCGGTCTCGGTACGGTATCTGGACGGAGCGCGCGCCCGACCTGTGCCCCCGATCAAGCAGGCTGCATGACCGGACGCGCCCCGACGCCTGACGATCTGCGCTTCATGGATGTGGCGCTCGCCTGCGCCTATGGCGCGCTGGGGCGGACTGCGCCGAACCCGGCTGTAGGGTGTGTGGTGGTCAAGCAGGGCCGAATCCTGGGCGCGGCGGCCACAGCGCCGGGCGGACGCCCTCATGCCGAACCGCAGGCGCTGGCCCAGGCCGGCGACCAGGCCCAAGGATCCTCAATCTATGTCACACTCGAACCTTGCGCCCATTATGGCCAAACCCCGCCCTGTGCGGAGGCCCTGGTGGCTGCCCGCCCCGCCGAGGTGATCATCGCCTGCCGTGACAAGTTTGAAAGAGTCGCCGGGCGCGGCGTGGAAATCCTCAAGACGGGCGGTGTTGTGGTTGTGGAAGGCGTGCGCGAAACTGCGGCGGAAACCCTCAATGCCGGTTTCTTCACCCGCCTGAAAACCGGCAAACCTTTGCTTGCAACCGATCCGCGTCCCGCCCTGTATGACGCCGATCTGGTGCAAGGCGCCGACGAAACCCTGAACGAGGCGCTGATGCGCCTGGGCCGGTCGGGACTGACCCGCGTCCGACGCATCCCGCCACAAAATGCGGACA
>RKRX01000100.1 GCA_007571185.1 Oceanicaulis sp. | reverse complement strand
TATTACAGTTCCATGACTGTTGGGTGACAAAATGATAACAGCGCTTGTCGTGCCGGAAGCGGTCACGGGTTTCACCCACCTGTATATCGTCCGGTTCCGGCGTCAGCGGAAAACAAACCGAACTGTATCTCCAAAGGGAGGTGCGTCCCGGGATAACAGGAGACAATCCAATGAACGCTATTTTCAAAACCGTGATGACCGCTGCTTTCTTGATTTCCAGCGCCGCCATATCCGGCGCTGTCGCCGAGGAGGACATTCAGTTCTTTGAGTTTCGTGTGGAGCGCGCTGCGCTGAACACTGAAACCGGTCTGCGCGTGGCCTATCAGCGTCTGAATGCAGAAGCGCAACGTTACTGCGCCGCTTTGTCTCTGAATGTTATCCATACCCGCACTGCTTGCCGTGCGGATGTGGTGGAATACGTGGTTGACAGCATTGGTCACGACAGTCTCAGGGCGCTGCACATCCAGCGTACGCAGGACATACGCACCCTGGCTGATCGGGACCGAAACTGAGGTTCTGTTAGATCTCCGGCGTATGGTTTCATTTCGGAAGCGGATGATTGTTTGACGTTGCGGGCGGCATTGTTGATAATTGCGCGGACAAGAACGGGAGACGCCTGCCCGTTCTAGTGCGCCAGCCAGAGCCTCCGCCATGGACCACATCAAGTCCGCCATCCGCACCATTCCCGACTATCCCAGGCCGGGCGTTATGTTCCGTGATGTGACCACTTTGCTGGCGGATCCGGGCGCGTTTCGCGCAGCAGTGGACTTAATGGTGTTTCCTTGTGCAGGCAGGAAGATCGACAAGGTCGCCGGTATCGAAGCGCGGGGTTTTATTTTGGGCGGCGCGGTGGCGCACCAGCTCAGTGTTGGTTTCACGCCAATCCGGAAGAGAGGTAAACTACCGCACGCCACGCTCAGCCAAGCCTATGAGCTGGAGTACGGTACCGACGAGGTGGAGATTCACACCGATGCCATCCAGCCCGGTGAGCGAGTGCTGATCGTAGATGATCTGATCGCCACTGGTGGAACCGCCAAAGCCGCGATCAGATTGATCCGTATGGCGGGTGGTGAAGTGGCGGGCTGTTCCTTCGTGATTGACCTGCCTGATCTCGGTGGAGCCAAAAAGATAGCGGCCATGGGTGTGAATGTTACTCACCTAGTGGAGTTTGAAGGCGAATGAGCCTTGTTTCCCGACCATGGAAGGAGCCCCGACGTCTGAGCGATGGAGTTTTTGTTACGGTTTACCTCGGTACACGACTCATGGCCAAATCTTCCCCGTATTTGGGCCCGAAAGCGATCGTTCTGGGTATTTCCATCGCCGGGTATGAAGGGAGGTTTTCGCCTCTCGTGGCAAAAGAGACGTGTACCGTGGCGGTTTACACTACTTAGCGTGGGCCGGCCGGGACGGCTTAGCCTTTGAGCGCTTTGATCAAAGTACGCAGGTGCGCGCGGTGGGCGCGCGCCTCGCGAGAACCCGTCAGGTCCGGCAGCCAGCCAGAGCCAACCCAGCCTTTCACATCATGGATTGAGGCCAGGGCAGCCGAGCGGGAAACCGGAGAGAACCCCGCACCACGCGTGATGTTGATCAGGTGCTGCAAATACGCCACCTGAAGATTCTGGCGATAGGAGTTCGGCTCGCCGCGTACATCGTCAGCGAACACAATCCGGGTTAGATCCTGAAGATAATCGGCCACCGGATAGTCACCGCCATACCGGCGTACATCGCTCATCCGATCAAGAACGTTAGGATGCAGCAGGTGGGTCAGGACGATTTGCTGTTGTGCAAGTGCACGCGCATGCAGGCCGGGATCTTCATCGGCGCCGCCATGGTCAAACAGGCGACGCTGGCGTTGCAGCAGATCGGCATAGGCCTCTTCCACCGAGAAAGCATCCACACCGAACAATGCGGTCTCTATCACCTCAAGCGCCTGTTCCTGCTTTTCCCGAGGCACCGGGATCAACGGAGTCAGAGCGCCCTCCTGACCGTAGGTAGAGCGGTTGTTGTAGACACCGCCCACATGACGACTAGCCACATTGGCGGCGCCAAACCGCTGACCGCTCACGATCAGATAGGCGTTGCGCAGGGCTTCATAGGTTTCGCCTTCCTTGAGAAATCGCTCAGGCAAGGTGGCCAGGGTTTCGTTCATCAGGTCCACCCGGCCCTCCGCCCAGCTGACCGGGTCGCTGGAGAGGTCGTTGATCATGACGCGCGGATCAATGTGACGACCGGGAGCGCGCATGTCATCGGCATCATTACCAAAGAACAACGCCGGGTCGGTGGAGCGTTCCAGAATGGCCGGCAGAGCGTTCGTTTCAGGGGTGTAACCATACTCGATAGCCCAGATGTCATACGGGCCAGGCTCTTCTTGTGAAAACTGGACCGTCCGGCCCGGTTCCATCGGCAGGTTGATCGCCGGATAGTCCATAACCGAGCCCACCACAGTGCGCTGACCACTGGCCAGCTCCTCAAGCGACACGGTGGAACTGGCGCCCATATTGTGATTCAAGCCCAGCGTATGACCGATCTCGTGGATAATCAGATAGTGGAGCGCCTGACGAATCAACTCGTTCATTTCCCCTTCGGACGCTCCCTGGCTCTGCATCGTGGCAAGAGCGCCCCGGGTTTCCATTTGCAGGCGTCCGGCAAAAGTGCACGTCTCGCCAGCGGCGTGCATATGGGTATGTTGGCCGGTCAAATCGGCCAGCATAACAGCCGGCATCCACTGGCTCACGCCCGCCACATCAAACACCTCAGAGAAGCGGATGCGGTTCGTCATGAACACAAATTCCAGCATAATATCCGCGCCTATGATCTCTCCGGTGCGCGGGTTGGTGAAGCTGGGGCCGTAGCCGCCGAAGGGCGGGGTCGGCGAAGATGTCCAGCGCAGCACGTTGTAGCGCACATCACCAGCATCCCAGTCTGCATCATCGGGCTGGACCCGCACCTCGATGGCGTTGGAGATTCCAGCGGCTTCAAACGCCACATTCCAAGTCGGAGCCGCATCGCGAATGGTGTCACGCAGTTCCACCGGAGTGGTGTTTTCGATCCACCAGACGATGGGTTCGACCGGATCTGAAACCGCAGCGTCAGGCTCTTGCTTGATCAGACGCCAGCGGTTGATCACGTCGTCATAGGGCGTGACGGTGGTATCGGTCAGATTGGTGACACGCTGGCCAAAATAACCTACTCGGAAATCATCCGCCCGCGACTCAAAAGCGTCATCGGGCATGGCCAGAAAAGAGTGCTGAACCGATACCGCTACCGAACGCGCATCGGTGATCTCTGCTCCGCCTCCATTGCGTGGTGAATCGTTGACATAAACATACTCCACCAGCACATCGGTGTTCTCGGGATAGTTACGCAGATCCCGTATGCGGGTCAGATCCTGATTCAGATTGCCCAGGCTGAACGCATTTTCCGATCCGGGACCGCGCGGGGCGGCGGGTTTGACCTGGTGAAGTTTCTCCCCTGTCAGCAGACCGTCAATCTGAACCAGATAGCGGTCGGAGCCCTCTTCATTTTCGGCTTCGGTTTCCGCCTTGATCTCCAGCACGGCCAGCGGCGCCCGGGTGATATTGGCATGCGCGGCGCGCGACAGGGCGCTGTCGGGATTGAAAGAGAAACGGGTATTTTCTGCAGAGATCTCGATCTCGCCATAGCGCCTGGCGAAGCTCAACACTCGGTTGGCGCGGAACTGACCCCGAAAGTGGCCGGTGCGCGGGGCCCCGTCCTCAGAATAAGTGAAATATATGAACTCGTCATCAAGCTGGTCAGCGGCGATCTCCATGTAGAGATGCCCGTTCTCAGGGTCGCGGTACAGCGGAAAGAGACCCTCGAATGCCTCAAACTCCTCGGTAAACGACTCAATTGTGCTGTTTTCCTCTTCCTCCTTCTCTTCTTCACTTTGCGCGATGACGGGGCTGGAGATTGCAATTACAGCAACAGCGACCGCAAACCAGCGGTTATGATAAGGTTTCATGGTCAAGCCTCTCCTCATTGATTGCCCGGACAGGGATAACAGAATAAAGCTGATCGGCAATGCTGGCCACGTTCAGGAATGCGTTACCGAATTGTAATGAACAGAATGGCGAGCACAACGGCGGATCGCACACGGCGGGTAGCCTGGGCGATGGATGCGTTCTAGCGTGTCTTATTCGAGCGCGCGCCCATTCCAAACAGGCGTCCGCGTTCGGTAATCCAGACAGACACGCCGGCGCCGGCGCCCAGCGCCACAAACCCTGCCGTCAGCGGCAAAACCGAACCATCATAGGCTTGCCCGATCACCGATCCTAGAACCGCGCCAGACATGGCCGTCACCGCACCATAGAGTGCGGCGGTGATGCCTGCCCGATCGCCGGCGGGCTCCATGCACAGGGCGGAAAAGTTTGCACCGATCATGGAAAACAGCATCAGGGCCGCCGTCAGCAGAGTAAAAAACACCCAGAAGGGCGGATGTATGATCAGTGCGACAACCAGATGCACGGTGTTGATAACCAGATAGGCCAGCAGAGCGCCATGTGATATCCGCCGCATGCCCAGACGGCGAACAATCCGTGCATTCACGATACTAGAGATTGCCAGCCCCACCGCCACCAGCGCAAAGAAGACCGGGAACAGCGCCTCCATTTCATAAAGCTCAGAAAATATCTGTTCGGAGGTGGCGATATAGGCGAACAGAGACCCCATGATGAAGGCTGCGGCAATCAGATAGCCCAGGGTGATTCGGTGTGACGCGGCCACCCTGTAATTGCTGACTACAGAGGTGAAATCAAGTGCGATACGCCTGTGGGGCGGCAGGGTTTCGGGCAGGCGCAGCGCCATCCAGACCGTCAGAGCAGCGCACATCACAAACATGAAGCCCGGAATCCAGCGCCATGATTCGCTGAGCAAAATGACCTGACCGATTCCCGGCGCCAAAACAGGTGCGATCATGAACACAGTCATGGCGAAGGACATGATTTCCGCCATACGGCGTCCCGACACCAGATCGCGCACCAGGGCCACCCCAATGACACGGGTGGCGGCGGCGGCGACGCCCTGCAAGGCGCGCGCAAAGATCAGAAACCACAGATCAGGCGAAATCATGCACAGCAGTGTGGCTGTCAGATAAGCCGCCAGCGCCATCAGCAAGGTTCGGCGCCGCCCCAGAGCATCCGCCAGCGGCCCAAAGCCCAGCTGCGCCAGCCCGAAGCCGAATACATAAGACGTGATCACCAGTTGGCGATCATTGCCGAAAGCGCCAAGCTCCTGGCCGATTTCGGTCAAGGCCGGCAGCAGGATATCAATGGAAAGCGCGTTCAGCGCCATCATCAGACCCACGATCATGACAAGTTCGTGCGTACTGATGGAAGGGCGGCGCGGATCGGGGGAAGAAAGGCGCAAGGCGAACTCCTGCTTGAAACTGGCGGACGTCGGGGCGACAGGCTGAACCTGCCAAGCAACATCCTTGGCCAGTGGTCTTCATCTCGGTCCGAGGCCAACTGGGATGGTCCAGCGGATGTTTTCCAGCCGACAACCTGTGCAGGCAAAGACATGTGCGGAATGCGTCACAGCGGGCGACAATCATGGAGATTGCTGCAGAGCGCCGCTTTCGTCAGATATTCATCAAGTTACGAAACATTGAACCTGAACAACATCACATCGCCATCCTGAACGATATAATCCCTACCTTCCTGGCGCAGCCTGCCCGCATTCCGGGCGCCGGTTTCCCCGCCGTGGGCGATATAATCGTCATAGGCGATGGTCTCAGCACGGATAAAACCGCGCTCGAAATCACCGTGAATCACGCCAGCGGCTCTAGAGGCCGTCCAACCCCGGGGAATAGTCCAGGCGCGGGTTTCTTTCGGGCCAGCGGTGAAATAGGTCTGCAGATCCAGTAAATCGTATCCCGCACGGATCAGACGATCAAGACCGGCTTCTTCCAGGCCAATCTCGGTCAGATACTCGCTACGTTCCTCATCTTCGAGCAGCGCCAGTTCGGCTTCAATCCTGGCCGAGATCACTACACAGGCCGCTTTTTCTTCAGCAGCGCGCCTTTGCACCATTTTGGAGAACGCATTGCCAGCGCTTACAGAATCCTCATCCACATTGGCCACGAACATGACCGGCTTTGAGGTAAGCAGCTGGAGCATTTTCCATGCCCTGATCATGTCATCGGGAATATCGGCGCGACGGGCGGGATGACTTTCGCGCAGCTCCGACAAGGCTATATCCACCAGTTCGATGGCGGACCTGGCGTCCTTGTCGCCGGATCTGGCCTTTTTTTCGAGACCGGAGCGGCGCCTTTCGAGGCTTTCCATATCCGCAAGCATCAATTCGGTTTCCACAGTCTCAAAGTCCGCGAGGGGATCAATCGCACCCGCCACGTGGGTGATATCGTCATCCTCAAAGCACCGCATCACATGCAGGATGGCATCGGTCTCACGGATGTTCGCCAGGAACTGGTTACCCAGGCCTTCCCCTTGCGAGGCGCCCTCCACCAGGCCAGCGATATCGACAAAATTCATCCGGGCAGGGACAACGCTGGCAGACCCGGCAAGCCCGGCAAGCCTGGATAGGCGCGCTTCAGGTACAGCCACTTCGCCCACATTGGGCTCAATGGTGCAGAACGGATAGTTCGCGGCCTGAGCGGCAGCCGTCTGGATCAGCGCATTAAAGAGGGTGGATTTTCCTACATTCGGCAGCCCGACAATCCCGCACCTGAAACCCATGGCACACACCTTTCTTTCAATTGGACACCTCTAAAAACCCCTATTTTGGGTGAGCAGTGAATGTGAGGTCACCGTTAAGTCTTTGCTTTTCCAGCCTCCGGCCTTCGAAATGGATGAACATTGAGTGTAGGTGTCGGGCTTTTAGAGGTATTCAATCGGCTTGGATAGCTATGGCGGGCCGTATAAGCTGGGAGTACGCAAGGTAGAAGAGGCAAGAACAGATGGCCTGATCAGGTGACATTCATCGATTCTATGTAGAATGCCTGAGATCTATCACAGTACACGACTCGCGGTGCAGCCTCCCTGTATTTGGATATGAAAGCTCACCACTCTTCAATTGATCCAGACCTACCAGCATCTGGGGGCTTTGGTGTTACACAACAACAGGACACGACCGATGCGCCTACACTTTCCCTAGCGCACTATGTGTCGCCGCGATCGTTATCCTCCGGTTACGAGTCCCGAGCCTGGGCAAAACCCTGTCATGAAAATTGTCCGCCTGGCGTCGTTCGGGAATACGTTCTCAGAAGCTGCCCCGAAGCATCGAATATCTCGACACGCCCCATGCGAGGAAAGTCACGAACAAGGACATCGCGCATATGGATCATCACGATGCCACAGGCCTCGTCGTCAAACCTCGACACATAGGAGATCATGTCCTCGACCGAGCTTAGCTCGAATATATCCCTACCAAAGGACAGGTTCAGATACCCCCGCACCGAGCCACTGGCGGCCAACAAAGAACATTCAAAAAGCGGATCCTCGCGTACATTGTTGATCAATTTCGAATTGGCGAAAATAACGTGCCTAAAGTCCGCATAATAGAGTTTATCGTGAGCGAAAATCTGAAGATTCGAACTGACCACGAGATAAACGGCCAGAACAGCTGCAATCCCGGGCCGGGGCAGTGATTTGGCGGCAAAGACACAGATTAAAAGGAGGGGCAGCGCCATTTTAAGACGGTCGAAGGAGAACGCAGCAGCGTGCTGCATCACGATCACATTCTCCATAATCGGGAATGCTGTCACGAAAAGCAGAACAGCGAGCGGGCGATTGGCTTGAAGGCTCCCGGTTCTCAAGGCTTGGAAGAACGCCAGCAAACCAAGCGGGAGGAGTGCGCCGAATGAAACGAAATAGCCTACCGCCAGCTTAGGTGGCGAGGACTTTCCGGCCGTGTGACTCAAGGCGCTGCGACTCAAGGCGCTCGTTCCGAACGATGATAAGGTATCCTGTACTCCGAGCGCCATGACGAAATGCGCCAGTATAACGAGGCCCGCAGCTAGACTCGCAAGGACGACAACCAGAGCCGCCCAACGACCGGACTTGCCTGCCAAACAGGGAAAGAAAAGGAATGCGATCACGAGACCGACATTGAAGACGAAACCTGTCCACTCCAGGGAAGGATAAATGAATGAGACAAGACAGAGTGCAACCAAATCCGCCATGGAGTGCTGTCCGCGGAGGATACGGAAGGTGATCCATGCGCCAGCGACAAGAGTGATCTGTGACAGCGAATGGGGCCAGTACACAACACCGTGGCTTACAAGCGACTCACGTAGAAAGAGATAAACCGATGCTATGGCGGCGTACACGATCCAGCCTGTGGCTCTGTGTTCCATGAGATTGTCGTGTCGGTCGGCATGCGCCTGGAACACTGCGCGCGCGAGCAATCCGGTTCCGATTGCCGCGATCAGTCCCAAGACGCTGTTGAAGAGCGCCAGTTTCTTGAAGGTCATCTCCCCCACCTGATCCAAGACGTAGGGGATCAGAAAGCCCAGCGGAGGGAAAGACGTATAGATGAAGCTGCCCTGCGGTGTCGGGACCGTTAGGCCCCATGAGATCGGGTTTCCAGGCTCAGGGGCGAGCGTAACGGTCGGCAGCAGCCAATGTGCATCAAGGGGAGAGGCGCTGAGAGCTTTTACGGTCCACAAGACATGATAAGTCGCCGCCAGACCCGCGACCCAGGTGTGTTGATCAAAGTCGTCCCAGCGGATGGAGATTGAAAAACACCAAGTGACCAGGATGAAGAATGTGGTCAGGCTAGGCAGGCTGGCTAACTTCACTTCTCTTATACTTCTCATTTCGACACGCATCCACACTATGGATTTCCCTGCATTTTTCATTTCCGGCCTTTGACAAATTTGACCAGTGATGAAGAGTCAATCATGGCCTTGCCCGAGGCCGCAGCCCCTAGTGTCGGGGGATAGAGACCGTCACACTAAGGCCCCATATTGCTTTGAGCAAGATCCGCTTGGGAGGCTTTGGCAGTCATGCTTTCGGGTTTGGCCAATACTCGGACTGTGAGCCTCACTCATCGAGCGCCGAGACTGCGATCTCAGTGACCGCACGTACATTCTCGTTGTCATAGGTCTTCTGATCAGGGCTCTTGCCCTTTGAGCCAGATTCGCCCCGCCATCTTGTCAGGCAGGATTTGTGAACTCAGCCGGCTGGAGTTCTCGTCCCCTTGTATATAAGCTTCTCCATGAGCACGGTCACCATCAGCTCCATCGGCCTGAAAAGGCCGCTCAGGGGCATCTCGCACTCGGAATTGCGCCAGGGTGGCGCGATGGTGCTGTCCAAATCAGTAACTTTGCAGCCCGGTGGATGTTCAGGCGCCGGCAAAAGCCCGCCTGATATTATTCACTGTCAAACCTGACCCGGTAGGAAAGAGAAACATGCCGACATTGATTTCGAACGCACTGCGTCCCGGGGTGAGTGCCAGCGCCGCACTCCCCGGCTCCGAAGCTCTGGATGCAGACCGCGTGGATGCTCTGATGGCCAAGTTCGGTTTGGTAGGCGACTTTCTTGATCTCGGTGGCTTGCCTCAGGACCATCGCGTGGTTGCGGCTATGTCAGGGGGGGTGGACAGTTCGGTTGTGGCCGCCGTTCTCCATCGCGCCGGCTATCAGG
>RKRX01000215.1 GCA_007571185.1 Oceanicaulis sp. | reverse complement strand
ATTCTGGAGCGCCCATGGATCAACCCAAGCCCGAACGCTGCATGCTTGAATATGGCCAGGGCGTATGCCGGAACAGTTTTGCTGGAAGGCACGTCAATTTCGGAAGGACGGGGCACGACTCGGGCGCTCGAATTACTCGGCGCTCCAGACCTCAACGCCGGGGAAGTTCTCGCGGTGATGTCGCGACGGGCCGGGCGCTGGCTTGACGGATGTCAGCTGCGAGAGTGCTGGTTCGAACCGACATTTCACAAACACCAACGCCGACTCTGCCATGGATTTCAGATCCACGCCGATACCCCCGATTACAATCATCGGGTATTCAAACCCTGGCGCATCGTCACCCTCGCTTTGCAGGCTATACGCATTTTAAGGCCGGACTACGAGATATGGCGTGATTTTCATTATGAGTACGAGGCTGGCAGGCTGGCCTTTGATGTCATCAATGGCGGAGAACAGCTTCGCGAATGGATTGACGACCCTTCCGCCTGTCCGATGGATCTCGACAACGCTGTTGCAGAAGACGAACACGCTTGGCTGGAGGTGCAAAAACAGTTCGAGATTTATCCCGGTGACTGATCATGGATACCCGCCAGATTTTTACTTTACTCGTATATCCCAAGGTCTCATTGTTATCCTCAGGAGAGGTTTATTAAGCCGAATGAGATATCTACCAACCACCAGCTTTTTCTTTTTTAGCGCCCGGTCATAAACAGCGACGCACGGGCATTCGGTGAACCGGCTTGGATAGATAAGACCGTCGATATCCATGTGTTTGTGGACAAAATTAGAGAAGAACTGCCCAGACATGTGATTTGAAGCCCGGATAACATCGGTCGGCACTCCACAACGTGCAGCATTGCCTGAGGTTAGGTCAAGCAATTTGAGAGTGACTTCTTTTTGGGTCGAAAAGTTGAAAGCCCAGCGTGTCAGGTAATCAGCAGGGGTCAATATACGTGATTTTCTGTTTAGTCGATCAAATCTACTTCGCACGAGGGTCTCGAATACGGCGGTCTCCAGATTACTTGCACCATAGATCAGACGGAACGCCGCTGATGATCCTCTGGGCGGGCTGAAGCGACTAGAGCCTGCACCTGCCTTCAAGGGGTCCTTTACGTGAGCTGCCGAGATAATGCGTACGAAACCGGAGAGCAACCGAGTGGTTATGAGGCCCTCAAATAGTGATGCACTCACAGATATTCTCCGTATTCAAGGCCGGTCTTAACTTTTTTGAGTTGTGCAACGCACAAATCTAATTTATTCTTATAAACTTCAAGCCTGCCTAATGTATCCTTATACACCCCAAGTCTACCTAATGTATCCTTATACACTCCAAGCCTGTCTAATTCATCCTTATACACTCCAAGCCTGTCTAATTCATCCTTATACGCTCCGAGTCTGTCGATCGGTCGAGGGTATTGTTCTCCATAGAATACAGGGGAAGTTAGAAACTTCAATGTTTCATAGAGTTTATTTTCATTGTTAAGTTCACTGTTAGAAGGTTCAATTTCATATATTTTATTTATTTCATCCTCAAAAGAATCAAAAATTTCCAGAACTCCCTTGATACCCTCGTATTGACGGGTGGTATCAAATCTTTTAAGTTCTTCAAAGTACGAATCAAAGGCACGCTTCGGCTCATCCTTCAACTGACACGCTTCGAGCCTATCGAGTGGTCGATATGGTTTCTCAGTGAATACAGAGGAAGTTAGAAACTTCAATGCTTCACGGGGTTTATCTTCAAAAAGCTCACTCAGAATCCTCGAAACCCAAAATAACATAGAAGCCTCGAGGCATTCATCCTCACCGCCATTTCCTTCCAAGGGAGACAAATCCTGCCCCTTGAGAAACCCTGCCTCTGAAGGACCCATTTCGTTTTCCATATCCATCTTTGCACCCAAAAGATTTGGACAACCGTGCACGATACACCCGAAATGTCCGCCAGAGCTTCACGCATATGCAGGAATATCGCGGCGACACCACACCCCAACGAATCGGGGAGAGGCTACAACCGTATCTTGGAAGAGTCAAACTGGACACCTCTAAAAACCCCGACACCTGCGCTCAATGCTCATCCACTTCGAGGTCTGGAAACAAGAAAAACAAAGACTTAGCAGTGACCTCACACTAACCGTTCACCTGAAATGTAGGTTTTTAGAGGTATCCACGTGACCTAGCTGCGGTTCCTGGTCAGGATCAGATCGGGGGGCGGGGAAATTAGAGCCAGCCGTTTTCGCGGGCGATTTGGAATGCCTCAATGCGGTTGGCGGCGCCGAGTTTCTCGGTGGCGTTCGCCAGATAATTGCGGACGGTGCCCGGTGAAAGGGTGAGCGCCCGGGCGATATCCTTGTTGGATCTGCCTGTCTCGGCTAGTCGCAGGATGTCGCGTTCGCGTCCAGAGAGCATGATCGCCGGTATGGAGGTGTTTTCCGCTATTTCTGCGGATATCGCGCGCCGACCACTGGCCACTTTGCGGATCGCATCGGCCAGCTCCGCGCTGGGCGCATCCTTGAGCACATACCCCGAAACTCCTGCTTGCAGAGCGCGTTGAAGATAACCTGGCCGCGCGAAGGTTGTTACAATCAGCACCTTGGTAACAGCTCCGGCTTGGCGCAGGCGCTCAGCGGCCTCAATACCGGTCAGACCCGGCATCTCGATATCAGTCACCAGCACGTCCGGTTTCAACGCATCGGTCAACTTCAGCGCTTCGGTTCCGTTTCGCGCCTGGGCTAAAAGCTGTATGTCATGCTCCAACGACAGCAGTGCGGCCAGCGCGCCGCGCAACAGGGATTGGTCTTCAGCGATGATGATAGAAATCACGGGTTAGGCTCTTGAGGTTGAGTAGCGGGCAGGGTGAGAGCGAGAAGAACGCCCCCCGCCGGTGAAGTTCTAAGATTCATACACCCGCCCAGAGCCTCAATCCTGCGGCGCATGCCGTCAAGTCCTGTCCCAGTCACAAACTCCCCGCCTTTGCCATTGTCGGAGATTTCGACGCCGGAAGGCTCCAGGCACCGGATCTGGACCCGGGTGGCGCCAGCGTGGCGGATGATGTTTGTCACCGCCTCGCGTACCGCCAGGCCCAGCGCGGATTGCGAGGCCCCGCATGTAATGGCGGGTGGCGCGCCCTCAATTTCAAGCGCGACACCGGCGGCATTGAGTGCAGAGCGAGCGCGGATCAGTTCTCGGTCAAGCGTTGTCACATGCATGCCGGCCACGGCGGAACGCACATCCTTGAGGGTCGTTCGCACAGTATCGTGGATTCCTATAATTTCATGACGCGCCCGGTTGGCGTCGACATCAATCAGTTTGGCGGCCAGTTCCGATTTTACCGCGATGGTGGTCAGGGTGTGGCCTAGAACGTCATGCAAGTCCCGTGCAATACGTTCGCGCTCACGCAGGGCAGCCAGCTCGGCTTCGAGTTTTAGGCCATGTTCGCGAGCGGTGCTTCTCCGGTCGGACTCATATCCCGCCAAGGTCGCCAGTCCGGCGATAACTGCGATGAATTGCGACAACCCCAGCTCAAATGGAGTAACGCCCAAGTTCCATGAAACGAGCAGATAGGTGATGCTCAGCACGCCCATGGCTGTGAATGCGAGAAGCTTAGGGTGTAGCCCGGCCAGAAGGGTGATCGCGAATATATGGAAATTCCCGCTCATGCCATGCACGGGCGCCAGTGCGAATGCCAAAATCGAAGCATAACCTGCACCGATTAGCACTCGATGAGGAGATAACCCGCCATCATGGCGGAAATCGTTTTGCACAGCGTAGAGATAAACCGGAATGAAAGAGGTCACAGCCGTAACACCGATCAACCCGTCCCATAAACTCGGTAACTGAAACGCCCAAGGGGTGAAGTAGAACACCAGATAGAGCAGATAGAGTGCTGACAGTTTGTCCGGTTTGCGCTCGGACCCGGGATGAGTGTCCGCCGTCTGTGACCGGGTATCGGGGTCAAACTCTGTTGCAGAGTCCATCACAAGACCGTGCCCAAGGCGTTGAACGAAAGACAAGAGTGATTTTGTCATAGCGGATACGCTTTACCTGTCCCCGCAGACATCGCAGCAGTGTCCATGTTTTGCAAACGCCTATTGCCGGTAGGGTGGATGCGTTGCACCTTGCCAAAAGCATGTTGCATGTGCACAATCTGTGTGCGACAGCATCTAGTTCAACCCAGACCTGCGAGATTTTCTATGACCGTGAACACTCTGGCCCAAGCGTTTGGCGATATCTGCCTGCAGGCGGCGGTACCGGTCATGGAGGTCTACGCTACCGATTTCACGCCTGAGCAAAAGGTGGATAAATCGCCGGTGACTGAGGCTGACCGGCGTGCCGAAGCAGTGATCCTGGCGAGCTTGTCAGAACTCTTGCCGGATGTTCCGGTTCTGGCCGAAGAGAGTTTCGCAGCGGGCGTGCGCCCTTCAGTGCAGGATGAGTTTCTACTGGTGGACCCGGTGGACGGCACCAGGGAGTTTGTGGCCAGATGCGGTGAATTCACCATCAATATCGCTCTGATCCGCAAAGGCGTCCCGATCGCCGGGGCGGTCTATGCGCCTGCGCTGGAACAACTCTATCTGGGTGGAGAGCGAGCCTTGTCAGGGGCGTTCAAGCCCGGTGAGGCGATCAATTATGATCGTTTGGCGCCGATCAGCACGCGCACTGCTTCACAAAAGGGATTGACGGCGGTGATGAGCCGGTCTCACGCTGATGAAGAAACGCGGGCTTTTACTCGTCGCCAGGGCGTTGTGGAAACCATCTCGGCGGGCTCATCGCTGAAATTCTGCAAACTTGCTGAGGGCGCCGCCGATGTGTATCCGCGTTTCGGTCCCACCATGGAATGGGACACCGCTGCCGGTCACGCGGTGGTGAACGGTGCGGGAGGTATGGTCATCCGACCTGACGGTGAGCCTTTCATGTATGGAAAAACTGCACAGGGTTACAGGAACGGGGCGTTTATCGCCTGGGCCAAACCTCCGGCGTGAGCCTGGGGGAATCCGGCGTTTAGCCGATCAGTCCGCGATCAATCAGCTTCTGGATCACCTGTTCCGCGGCGTTCTCCGGTGACAGCTCGCCCGTATGCAGGTGCAACTCAGGGGCCTCCGGGGCCTCGTATGGGCTGTCAAAGCCGGTGAAGTTCTTGATTTCGCCTGCATGTGCTTTCTTGTACAGACCTTTGGGATCGCGCTTGATGCAGACCTCAAGCGGGGTGTCCACGAACACTTCGATAAACTCTCCCTCTTCCATCAGTTCTCGCACCATCTGGCGTTCCGAGCGGAAGGGAGAGATGAAGGAGCAGGTCACAATCAGGCCAGCATCCGCCATCAGCTTGGCCACTTCTCCAATCCGGCGAATATTTTCCACGCGATCGGCATCGGTAAAGCCCAGATCCCGGTTCAGCCCGTGGCGTACATTGTCGCCATCAAGCGAATAGGTATGACGACCTGCTTCGACCAGCTTGCGTTCCACCAGATTGGCCACCGTGGACTTGCCGGCGCCGGACAAGCCGGTAAACCATAGAACAGCAGGTTTCTGCCCCTTGAGTTCGGCTCGCTGAGTTTTGTCCATGTCCATGGCATGGGTGTGGATGTTGCTGGCGCGACGCAGACTGAACTCTATCATGCCCGCCCCGACCGTCTGGTTGGAAAATCGGTCAATCAGGATGAAGGAGCCGGTTTCTCGTTGGTCGTCATAGACGTCGAATGCAATGGGGCGGGCGGTGGACAAGGTGCAGACCCCGATCTCGTTGAGTTTGAGCGCCGTGCCGGGCTCCTTGTCGAAGGTGTTGACGTTGAGCTTATGCTTGAGTGATGTAACCGAGACGGGAACGATCTGTCCGCCTGTCTTCATCAGATAGGATCGGCTGGGCAGCATTTCCTCTTCGGTCATCCACAGGATTTCCGCTGCGAACTGGTCAGAAACTTCCGGGCGCGATTGGGGATCGGCCAGCATGTCGCCGCGGGCGATATCGATTTCACGATCCAGCACCAAGGTGATCGCTTCTCCCGCCGAGGCGTGCTCAAGATCGCCTTCGGCGGTAACGATCCGTTTCACTTTGGCCGACTTGCCCGAATGGGCCACCACGATGTCATCATCCCTGGCGATGGAGCCTGCTGCGATGGAGCCGGAGAATCCGCGGAAATCCAGATTAGGTCGGTTTACCCATTGTACGGGGAAACGGAACGCAAAGGCGATTTTCTTTTCAGTACTGTTATCAACATTTTCCAAATGCTCCATGAGCGTCGGGCCGTTATACCAGCTCATCGCTTGAGAGCGTTGAAAAATGTTATCGCCAAACTGCGCCGAGATCGGGATAGGCGTGATGGTGGAAAAACCCAGATGTTCCGCGATCTGAAGATAGTCGGATACGATCCTGTGGAAATGGGCCGGGGAATAACTGGCCAGATCCATCTTGTTCACCGCCAGCACTGCGTGGCGGATGCCCATCATGTTGGCGATATAGGTGTGACGCCGGGTCTGGGTCAGAACGCCTTTGCGTACATCCACCAGAATGATCGCCAGATCTGCCGTGGATGCGCCGGTGGCCATATTGCGGGTGTACTGTTCATGGCCCGGTGTATCGGCTACGATGAACTTGCGCTTTTCAGTGTTGAAAAAGCGATACGCCACATCAATAGTGATACCCTGTTCACGTTCGGCCTCCAATCCGTCCAGTAACAGGGCGAAGTCGATACCATCGCTTGCTGTGCCGTGCCTGCGAGAGTCGCGTTCAAGGATAGCGATCTGATCTTCGAGCAATAACTTGGAATCATAAAGCAGACGCCCGATCAGCGTAGACTTGCCATCATCCACCGAGCCGCAAGTGATGAAGCGCAGCACGCCGCCTTCACCGGCGCGAGTGAGGCGTTCCATGATATCCCGGCGCACGGAGGTTTCAATCATCCTAGAAATACCCCTCACGCTTTTTCTTTTCCATGGAACCAGTCTCATCAAAATCGATCAGACGCCCGGCGCGTTCGGATGTGTGCACAGTCAGCATTTCCAGGACAATGTCTTCAAGAGTTTCAGCTTCGCTTTCCACAGCTCCGGTAAGCGGGTAGCAGCCCAGCGTGCGGAAGCGGATTTTCTTCATCTCAATGGCTTCACCCGGCTTCAGTTTCATCCGTTCATCATCGACCATGATCAGCACGCCGTCGCGCTTCACCACGGGTCGTTCGTCAGCGAGATAAAGCGGTACGATCGGGATCTGCTCTTCCAGAATATATTGCCAGACATCGACCTCGGTCCAGTTTGACAGGGGGAAGACACGAATGGATTCACCTTTCCGGATCCTGGTGTTGAACGTGCGCCAGAGTTCTGGACGTTGACTGCGCGGATCCCATGCGTGAGCTGAATTGCGGAAGGAGAAAATCCGTTCCTTTGCCCGGCTCTTTTCTTCATCGCGGCGACCTCCGCCGAAGGCGGCGTCATATTTGCCGTCATTGAGCGCCTGTAACAGCCCGTCCGTACGCATCACCTGAGTGTGCAAGGCAGCCCCGTCCGTAAAAGGATTAATTTTGCGGGCGCGACCTTCCTCATTGACCCAAACGATCACGTCCAGGCTCAAGGTTTCCACTAGCCCGTCCCGGAACCGACCCATAGCCTGGAATTCCCACAGGGAATCAATGTGCAGCAAAGGGAAAGGCGGTTTGGACGGCCAGAAAGCCTTCATGGCCAAGTGCAACATCACCGTGGAGTCTTTGCCGATGGAGTAGAGCATAACCGGACGCTCAAACTCGGCCGCCACTTCACGCATGATATGGATGGCCTCCGCTTCCAGGGCTTTCAGGTGGGATGCGCGTGCGCGAGATGCGCCGGCGGGCCGGTCCTTGAACCGCCGGGCATAAGTTTCGATTGCTGTCAATTCAGGAGTGGGCATGGTGCTTCCCGATTTGTTGTGCCAAAAACATATGGTGATGCCCGCTCGCCGGGGTCTGAACGATCAGACCCTTAATTGTCGTTACTCGCGATAGGAGCTTCCTGCACGCACAAAATGTCACGCACATCGCTAGCAAAAGGCGCAAGGGCCGGGGAGGTATCGGCGGGCTCCTTTGAAACAGGTCACTGCGCCGGGCAAGACGGACATCTTATATGAGCCTCTGTTCGACTGGGCGCGGGCGTCCCCCAAACAGCATGTTACGCCGGACGAACATATCGATGGCTCGGCAGCGTGTCAAAAAATATTCTCACAGTCTTGACGAGACTATTAAAGTTTCCACTTCCAGTTTGCTCTCACGAGGGCGGGCAGCTTCACGGAGACTGTGCTTTGCGCAAGACTTCGCCCGGTGTCCGGTAGCCAAGCACCTTACGCGGACGCCCGTTCAACCGATCCTGGACCGCCTGCACGTCCGTGTCCGTCACTTCCAGCAAGTTGGCGCCTTTCGGGAGGAAGCTCCGCACTAGCGGGTTGGCGTGCTCGTTCAGACCTCGCTCCCACGAGTGATACGGATGGGCGAAATAAAATTCCGGGCTGAACTTCTCCGACCCCCGGGCGTGGCCAGCGAACTCAGGGCTATGGCTACACGTTACGACAAAACCACATCCGCGTTCAAAGGAGCTATACGCCCTGCTTGTTCACTCGTATGGCTCAAAATAATTGATGGCATGCCCTAAGGCCTCGTCGTCGCCGGGGAGATCTTCACCGAAAGCCCACGCAGCGCCTCTTCCACGTCGGCCAGAAGGCTGTGGTCAACGCCGCGCGCCACCAGCGTCACCCCGCGCACCATCGCCCCGCCTTCGGTTTCTCTGAACCAGGGATACGAGCCCAGAGCGACCTGCGGATATTGCGCTTGCAAGCGTGCAAGCGCCTCGGCCAAATCGCCTTCGCGGGCGTTCTCCAGACGAACTGTGACCGAATGGGTGATGGCCCCGCCTTCAAGCCGATGAGCCACATCTTCCAGCATGCCGCGGGCGATCCTGGGCACGCCCGCCAGCACGAAAACATTTTCCAGCTGAAAACCCGGCGCGCCTGTGATCGGATTTTCGATCAGGGAAGCACCATCGGGAATCCGCGCCATGCGCAGCCGCGCTGGTGTGATTTCGGTTCCAATTCTGGCATACCAACGTTCCAGGATCGCCCGGGCATCCGCACGCACATCAATGGCGCGCCCGAACGCCGCAGCAACCGCGTCAGCGGTTATGTCATCATGGGTCGGTCCAATCCCGCCTGTGGTGAAGACATAGTCGTAGCACTCCGACAGCGCGCACACCGCCTCAATGATGGCGCTCCGCGCATCGGAGACAATACGCACTTCCTTCAATCCGATGCCCAACGGGCTAAGAAACGCGGCAATCTGCTGCACATTGATGTCGCGAGTCCGCCCTGACAGGATTTCGTCACCAATCACCACCACACCGGCAAAGACAAGTTTCCCCCCACCTGATTCCTGCATGGTGCAACCTCTCCTCGCATCCTGTCTGTGCCCAAAGAAACTATGGTCTCGCTCTCGTTGCGATCCAATATCTGCCCATGCATTTTTCCCACCCACTCCACGAAGGACGATTGATCAGGCGCCATGGCACACGTCTCTCTTGCGACAAGAGGCGAAAAATCTTACCACCCTTCAATGGGTCCAGACCTCCCAGAGTTTGGGGATTTTGGCGTAGCCAGCGAGACATCTCCAGATGACGCGGAGCCCGGCTTTGAAGA
>RKRX01000203.1 GCA_007571185.1 Oceanicaulis sp. | reverse complement strand
ACCATTGCCGTTGCCAGTGGCATGGGCGCGGATGAACTCGATGGATTGTATGAACATGCCGGCCGAGCCGCAGCAAGGGTCGTAGACCCGGCCCCGGTATGGCTTCAGCATCTCGACCAGCAACTGGACGACGCAGCGCGGGGTGTAGAATTCCCCGCCCTTCTTGCCCTCTGCGCTCGCAAACTGCGACAGGAAATACTCATAGACGCGGCCGAGCAAGTCGCGGGAACGGGCCTCGGCGTTGCCCACCCGGATGTTGCCGATCATGTCGATAAGCTGTCCAAGGCGCTGCTTGTCGAGCGCCGGGCGGGAATAATCCTTCGGCAGGACGTCCTTAAGCGCCGGATTGTCTCGCTCGATCGCCGCCATCGCGCCATCGACGATCTGGCCGATGTCAGACTGCCGTGCCTGGTTTTTCAGATGACCCCAGCGGGCATCCGGCGGAACCCAGAATATGTTCTCGGCAAGATACTCGTCTCGGTCCTCAGCGGCTTCTGCACCCCATTCGGCAAGCAACTCGGCATGGCGTTCCTCAAAGGCGTCGGAGATGTATTTCAGGAAGATCAGCCCGAGAACGACATGCTTGTATTCTCCAGCATCCATCGAACCGCGCAATGCATCGGCTATTGCCCACAATTGGGCCTCATAGCCGGTTGTGGCGCCTTGAGCAGCACAGATACTGTCTTCAGACTTCATTTTCCTTGATCTCCTTCGAACTATACGTTTCGCATTTGGGTTTCCAACCCGGTGAAGGTCTTGCCCGTGCCGCACGCCATGATCATCTTGCCTCGGACAATCGAGGAAAGTCCCCTCACCACCGCATTTACAGCCTCTTGTTGATGGGCAAACAGAGTTGTGATTCCAGAACCGGCAGGGTATTACGGGAGTTAAACACTATCAACCGGTTTTGGCGTTTGATAAGGGTATTTATCTCCATACGAAAATTCAGCATATTTTTCTCAAATAACTGTAAATAAGGGTTGACTTTTGGAAATAATGATTATATATCAGATAACACTATGGAGAAAGATATATGCAAAAAGCACCCGGAAAATCTGACCGCGTCGGTTTGACACTTATTAACCTTACGAACATGTTCAGCACTGAACACAAAACTCGGGAATGGATAGAGAAACAACGCTGGCTACAAGACGCTTACTGCCCGCACTGTGGTTCCTTTAACGTAACAGCGGAGGTTACCCATAAAAGCATGACGCATCGCTGTAATGATTGTTCCAATAAACCCCGGTTCAGTGTTAAAGTTGGAACGGTGATGCAATCATCCAAACTTCCTTATAGAATTTGGACACTTGCTATTTATTTGTTTCTGAACAGTCTCAAAGGCATTTCTTCCATGAAAGTGTATCGGGAATTGGGCATCAGACAGGCCACATCATGGTTCTTGTTACAACGCCTTCGCCAGGCCTTCGCCAATCCTCAGAATTTATTTACAGGGCCCGCGGAAGCCGATGAAACCTATATGGGAGGCAGGGAAAAAAACAAGCATGAGAGCCGGAAACTCAATGCCGGGCGCGGTGGGGTGGGTAAATGCGTGATTGCTGGAATCAAGGATCGCATGTCCAGGGCGGTTATCGCCAAGGTTGTGCCCAAAACGGATAAACGAATCCTTCAGGGGTTTGTCAACAAACATCTTGCTGAGGGCGCAAAGCTCTATACTGATGAATCAGTGGCCTATAAGGGCATTGATCGCCCGCACGAATCAGTGAATCACAGCGTGGGTGAATATGTACGCAAGCAGGTTCACACCAACGGTATTGAATCGTTCTGGGCAGCGCTCAAGCGGGCGTCCATAGGTGTTTATCACAAAATGTCACCCAAGCACCTGCAACGCTATGTTGATGAGTTTGCTGGCCGGCATAATGTTCGTTCACAGGACACCATCATTCAAATGAACTCCCTTGTTGCCGGCATGGTGAACAAGAGACTTCGCTGTGTTGATTTAATAGCTGATAACGGGTTGTCTTCGTTAGCACGTCCGCTAGCGTAAGCTTTTATTCTGAACAGGGTTGGTTGAAAAACCTGGTTAAATCACAACCAGCGTTTTGTTATGCGGAAATTTGGGGTTTGTGAGGCTGAACTTGCTAAATAATCAGGGTGTTGTCTGTTTGGGCGGCATTTGGTGGCGTAAAGACCGAGTGTATTGAAATTGAGGCTTGCGATTTTGCGGTTGACAGAACACGCTATGGCACTTTGCGGGATAATTCCCCTTATTTGTGTAAACTCCCGTCCAGACCATGGATTCACGCTGGAATGCAAGCGCCTGGAAAGACATTGGAAACTGGAAAAAACATAACAAAAACAGGTATCAGGTATTCCGCGCGATTCAGTGTGGCCCCTATGATGGACTGGACCGATCGGCACTGTCGGGCGTTTCATCGTGTTCTGACGCACAGGGCTGTTCTGTACACCGAGATGGTGGTCGATCAGGCGGTGCTGCGTGGTGATGCTGCGCAGCTTATCGGTTTCGAAACGGCGGAACATCCTTGCGTCATCCAGTTGGGCGGCAGTGATCCGGATACCTTGGCCGAAGCCTCAAAAATTGCGGAATGTTTCGGCTATGCCGGGATTAACCTCAATGTGGGCTGCCCTTCAAACCGGGTGCAATCAGGCAGATTCGGCGCCTGTCTGATGCGGGAACCAGGGCGGGTGCGCGATTGTCTGACCGCCATGCGTGAAGCGGTATCTGTCCCGGTCACGATCAAGCATCGGCTGGGCGTGGATGATCAGAACCCGGAGGCGACGCTTTTCGATTTTGTAGAGACCGTGGCGGTCAGCGGCGTGACCACTTTTATTGTGCATGCACGCAAAGCCTGGCTTCAGGGACTCAGCCCCCGGCAAAACCGAGATAAGCCGCCACTAGATTACGATCTGGTGCGCCGGTTGAAAGCGGAGCGGCCCGAGCTTGAAATTCTGCTCAATGGCGGTTTGATCACGCTTGATCATGGTCTTACAGAAATTCATGGCACTGACGGGATCATGCTGGGGCGAGCGGCCTATCATACGCCCTGGGAACTGGCGCGGGTCGACAGCCGGATTTATGGTGCGCTGTCTGATCCGGTGCAAACGCCCTTTGAAGCGGTGGAGGCCTATCGGCCCTATATCGAGACCCGGCTGGACCAGGGTGTGAAATTGCACGCGATCACCCGGCACATGTTGGGTCTGTTCGCAGGCCGCCCCGGCGCCCGAAAATGGCGTCAAATCCTCTCTGGGCGCGCCAACCGCCCCGGTGCAGGTTGGGAGGTGGTGGAGGCCGCACTTGAGGCGGTGAGGCCAATCGTTGCAAAATGACGCCTTCCCGTTCTTGGCGGATGTTTAGCGGCATGGCGTGAAATTGCGTCAACCTGTGTGCTTTCCAACCCGATAGACCGGAGGTTTTCCGTGGATATTTCCCTGTTGCCCTTCATCGTTGTTCTGCTGATCGTGGGTGTCTGCTCGGGCCTGATTGCCGGATTGTTCGGCATCGGAGGCGGGATCATTACGGTCCCCGCGCTGTATTATGTGCTGACCGGTGTCGGATATGGCGAACATGCCATGCATGTGGCTGTGGGCACCTCGCTTATGGTGATTGTCGCCACATCCCTGCGGTCGGTGGCTGCCCATGCTGAAAAAGAGGCGGTGGATTTCGGTGTTCTCAGAAACTGGCAGCCGTGGAGCGTGGCGGGGTCGCTGACAGGGGCCGCCATGTCTGATTTTGCCCCCAGTCGCGTGCTCACCGGTTTGTTCGGCGCGGTGGCGCTGTTGGTATCTGCACAGTTCTTTGTCGGTCGACCGGACTGGAGACTGGCGTCTGACATGCCCGGTCAGACGTTGCGCGGTCTTCTGGGCGGTCTTATCGGTGTGCTCTCCTCACTTATGGGTATTGGCGGGGGCGTGTTCGGGGTTACCCTGATGACAATGTGCGGCAGGACCATGCACTCGGCTGTGGCCACTGCGGCGGGGGTTGGGGTGGCGATTGGTCTGCCTGGCGCTATCGGTTTCATGATCGCTGGCTTGGGTGAAACCGGTCGGGCGCCGTTTTCACTGGGGTATGTCAATTTCGCCGCGTTCGTGATTCTGGCGGGGGCAGCGATGTTTCTGGCGCCGGTGGGCGCCAATCTGGCGCATAGCCTGGAGGCCAGGCGGCTCAGGCAGGTTTTCGCCATCGGTCTTCTGATCATGGCGTTGAACATGCTGCGGAATGTGATCGCGGATTGATCAGGCTTTGACTGCGCGTTGTGCGTGATGGTTCGCCTTGCGTTGCTTGAGCTGGCTCTTGATCGCCATGTGTTCGCGGCGAGACATCCGGGTCCAGCGTTCCAGCTCCTCCAGGGTGCGGAAACACCCCACGCAAATGGAGCGAGCGGGATCGACGATGCCGATGCGGTTGCAGGGCGACCAGGCTGGCTCGGACATAATCGGTGAAGTGGCGTATGAATCGTGTTATTGCAAGCAGGTTGGCGTTTTTTGCTGGAGTCATTACCCTGACGCCCTTGTGACGCGGTCCGGGTGGTAACATGCGGCCTTTGGGGGATTGATCCGCAATGGTTGAAGATCTGGGTTTGCAGCTGCGCAGCTTTGCGGGCGTTTTTGTGTTTATGGCGATCGCCTGGGTTCTCGGTCCGCGCAAGATGCCGCCGGTAAAATTGATGCTTGGCGCCGTGGCGGTGCAGTTCGTGATCACCATCGTCCTGTTCAGTTTTGCGCCAACGCGCGCTTTTCTGACTTCGTTGACCGCTGTCGTGGAAGGGCTTCAGGCTGTGACCATCCAGGGCACGAGCTTTGTGTTCGGTTATCTGGGTGGCGGGGAAATACCGTTTGAAGTCCGTGAAGGAGCAGAAGGGTTGACCTTTCTCTTCGCTTTTCAGGCGCTGCCCATGGTGATTATTCTGTCGGCGATTTCTGCGGTGCTTTGGCGTTGGCGGGTGCTTGAATTCATTGTGCGTGGTTTCGCGGTCATGTTCCGTCGGATACTGGATCTGTCCGGGGCGGCCTCGCTGGGTGCTGCCGCCAACATCTTTCTAGGTCAGACAGAAAGCCCGCTGCTGATCCGCCCCCAACTACCCTCGATTTCACGCTCGGACCTGTTTCTGATCATGACGGTGGGGTTCGCCACCGTGGCGGGATCGGTCATGGCGCTTTATGCCAGCCAACTCAGTACGGTGCTTGATGATGCCGCCGGTCATATTCTGACCGCCTCACTGATTTCGGTGCCCGCTGCTGTGGTGTTGGCCCGGTTGATGCTCCCACAGGATGAAGCTGTTGAACAGCAGGCGCGCAAAACATATGTCCCGGTGAAACTATACGCCTCCACCATGGATGCAGTGACCTCCGGGGTTCAGGACGGCATGAAGCTGTTCGCCAATATCGTGGTCATGCTGGTGGTTTTCACCGCGATTGTGGCGTTGGTGAATTCCGCCCTGGGCGGCTTGCCTGAAGTGACGAGCGAGCCGATCACAATCCAGCGTGTGCTAGGCTGGATTTTTGCACCGCTTGTCTGGCTGGCGGGTCTGCCCTGGAGTGAAGCCCAGACAGGCGGCGCGGTGATGGGTCTCAAGACGGCGCTGAACGAACTCTTCGCCTACGACGCTCTTGCGTCCAGTCCCGAAGAGTTGAGCCCGCGTTCACGGTTGATCATGACCTATGCGGCTTGCGGCTTTGCGAATTTCTCTTCAATGGGCATTCTGACTGGCGGTCTTCTGGTCGTGGCGCCCAGTCGCCGTGACGACATCCTGGCCCTGACGCCGCGCGCGCTGATTTCGGGCACTTTGGCGACTTTGATGACCGGCGCCGTGGTGGGTGCGTTGCCCATGAGCTTGTTTGGTCTGTGAAGCTGTTCTCTTCGGGTTATCTGTATGTGTTTGACTATGTTGCACTGCAATATCCGAGCCAGAGCGGCAATGCCCGTTTGAACACAACCTATGGTTTAGGAACAGGATTTTATCTGAACCAGGATTTTGCACTCGCAGCAAGTGGAATGCAATCAATGGACTATGCAAAAGCCTAGTTAAAACCGGCGCTTGCGCACTTCGCTATCAACGGTTATTGGGGCGCGGCGTTCGGCTTTGCCTCCCGGTATAGCGGCCCTGTTCCGATCATACCCGTGTTTCTGTTTTGTATCCCGACAGAAAGGATTTTCTGCTCATGAACCTGTTCGAGCACCCTGCGTTCGATAATCACGAGAAGGTTCTCTTCGCCACCGATCCAGAGACGGGCTTGAAAGCCATCATGGCTGTTCACTCCACCGTGCGCGGCCCTGCTGTGGGCGGTTGCCGCATGTGGACCTATCCCAGCTCGGAGGAAGCTGTCACCGACGTTCTGCGTCTGTCCCAGGGGATGAGCTATAAGAATATCATAGCGGATCTGCCCATTGGCGGCGGCAAGTCCGTGATCATGAAACCTGAGGGTGATTTTGATCGTGATGCGCTTTTTGAAGCCTTCGGTCGTGCGCTGGAAAGTCTGGGCGGTCAGTACATTTCTTCTGAAGATGTAAACGTGTCTCCGTCCGACATGGTTGCTGCACGCCGCGCCACCCACCATGTGGTCGGTCTGCCCGATGGAACCGGCGATCCGTCTCTAGGAACGGCCAGGGGCGTGTTTATGGGTATCCAAGCCGCTGCTGCGCGGGGGCTGGGCTCTGAAGACCTCAACGGTGTCAAGATCGCCGTTCAAGGCGCCAGCGGTCATGTGGGCGTTCATCTGTGTCGTCATCTGGCCGACGCTGGCGCCGAGCTGTATCTGTCTGATCTCCGGGTTGATGCGTTGACCGATCTGGCCAGGGAATTGGATGCTCAGATCGTGGAAAATCCAGAGGCTATCTATGACGTGGAGGCGGATATTTTTACTCCGTGCGCTCTGGGCGCGGTTATTAACCCCGGGACCATCGCCCGCCTGAAGGTCAGGATTGTTGCTGGCGCTGCCAATAACCAGCTTGAAACCGATGAAATGGGTGATGAGCTTGTCCGGCGCGGCATCCTCTACGCTCCCGATTATGTTATCAATGCTGGCGGCATCATCAATGTGATGGGGGAGTTGGATTCCCGTTTTGATACCGACTGGGTGGCCGCCAAGCTGGTCACCCTGAAAGCTACGCTGGGTGAGATCCTGGATGCTGCAGCACGTGAAAACCGCCCGGCTAGCCTAATCGCCGACGAGATTGCTCGTCGGCGCCTGGCCAATGCGGCCCGGGAGAAGAAATGGGCGGTTGGGTGAATTGCGATGGCTTCGAGTTCGCTCTGATGATCAATCTGCGTCTGCACAGACCAGATGAGTAAAGGCAGGGTCAAAGCGCAAGCGTACCGCGTCGCCGGGTTTATGGCTTTCTGAAAGGGCGACGCGGGCTTCAATCCGGCGATCATTTTCCAGCGTGCAAGTCAGTCGCGCATACCCTGTGCTGGTCTGGCGGTGGCTGATCCGGGCGCGGGCGCCCGAAGTATCGGTCCGGTCCACGATTACACCTTCGGGGCGCACCATCAGGCGCACCTTCTGGTCAGAGACAAATCCTGTGGCGGGCAGGGCGCCCAGGGCGGTTTTGGCCTGGCCGTCCCGCACCCGTGTCGTGAACGTCTCCACATCACCTAAAAGCCGGGCGGCGGTCAGGCTGGAGGGTTTGAGATAGAGCGTGTCCGGGGCGCCGGTCTGGATAATGCGACCATCTTGCATCAGTGCGATGGTGTCTGCGATCTCCAGCGCTTCCTCGGCGTCATGGGTGACGATAAGAGTGGTGACGCCGCTCTGGCGCAGGACGTCTGCGGTATCGCCGCGCAAATCACGGCGCAGGCGGCGGTCGAGCCCGGAGAAGGGTTCGTCCAGTAACATCACATCAGGTTTGATCGCCAGTGCGCGGGCCAGGGCTACGCGTTGCTGTTCCCCGCCCGAGAGTTCATGAGGATAGGCTTGGGTGCGATGGGTGAGTTCCACCGATTCCAGCCGGGACAGAGCGGCCCTGCGTCGGTCGGTGCGGGAGCCCTCGCGCAGGCCAAAGGCTACATTGTCCAGTGCATTGAGATGCGGGAACAAAGCATAATCCTGAAAGACCACGCCGCAGCGCCGTTTTTCGGGAGGCGTATGTTGATCGGGGGCGCTCCAGACCTGGCCATCAAACCGGATCTCGCCTCTGTGCAGCAGCTCAAGTCCAGCGATGGCGCGCAGCAGGGTGGATTTGCCAGCGCCCGAGGCGCCCAGCAGAGCTGTGATCTGTCCACAACCCAGTGTCAACCAGGCGCCGGCCACAGCGGAACGTCCAAGGGCGAAGCGCACCTCAGCGCCGGATACTTCCAGCAGGCGGCCATCCGGTTTGGGTTCGGTCACGGTCACCGGAGGGCCTCCTGGCGTGTAAGTCGTCGTGCAATCCAGATCATTGGGGGTAACGCGATCAAGGTGATAAGCAAGGCGGGTAAGGCCGCCTCTCCCAAACGTTCATCGGACGCATAATTGTGGGCGATCACCGCCAGCGTATCATAATTGAACGGGCGCAGGATCATGGTGGCCGGCAATTCCTTGAGTACTTCCACAAAGACTAAAAGTGCAGCCAGCAGCGAGCCTGACGATATCAACGGCCGGTGCACGCGCCAGGCGGTTTCGCCTGGCCCTGCACCCAGGGTGCGGGCCGCCATATCCAGGGCCGGGGTCACCCGCGCCAGCGCGCTTTCCGACGGTCCGATGGCGGCGGCGGCGAAACGGGACTGGTAGGCGAAAATCAACGCGATTACGCTACCGTTGAGCAGGATCGGGAACGGGTTGCCCGCCATAGCGCGCCAAGCCTGATCCAGTCCAGATTGACTGATGCCCAGAAGAACCAAAACGCCCAGAGCGGCGACCGATCCCGGCACAGCATAGCCCAGCCCCGCCAGACGCGCCGCAGCAATGGCGGGTTTGTGTCCGCTGCGCAGAGCATAGGCGCATGTCAGCCCGAGCAGGGAGGCCGCCAGGCCCGAGATTGCCGCCAGGGTAAGCGAATGGCCGGCTGCATCCATCAGATTGCGGGCGATCGGCGCATGAAGCGCGTGGTGACCCAGTCGCGCCAGCGGGATGATCAGTCCCAGCATGACCGGGATGAAACACACGATAACGACAAGCAAGGCCGCGGGGGCGGAGAGCGGCGTGCGGTGCGGCGGTCGGCGGCGACCGGATGTTGCGCTTTGGCGGGACCGGCGGGCACGAGGACCCCTCGTCGTGCGAGTGTGTCCAGGCGCGCCTCGAGGGTCTCGGGCTCGCGGCGAATGGCGCGAATCTCGGCTACCGGTTCGCCCCGGTAGGACACGGTGACCGTTCTGCCGTCCCGAACGTGCCGGAGGACCTCGGAGAATCGCGCTTTGGCGTCGTACGTCGAGTACACGAGGTTCATCGCAGCAATATAACCAGTCAGACCAGCGCAATCAAGCGCTGGACCCGGATGGCGCGGAGCCGTGCCGCCGGTCGCCACGGCTCCGGGGGGGCGGCGCCGCCGGCTTCCACCCGCGTAGCCGGCGCGCGCTCCGAGGTTCCGGCCAACCCGACGGTCCGCGGGGGCGGCGAAATGGCGTAGTATGCGGTGTCGCGTCGGCAGCCCGCCCCTGGCGGCGGAGAAACGGAGCCCTCCCTTGCGCATCATCTGTCTGTTCCTGCTCGCGGGTCGCGTGGGTCTCCCGGCGGAGGGCGGCGCCCAGGTGACCCTCACCGA
>RKRX01000169.1 GCA_007571185.1 Oceanicaulis sp. | reverse complement strand
GCGTCACACCCCGCTAGATAGATCATTGCGCCAAGGTTGGCGGCAGAAAGCAGAAGGCGTGTACGCGATATGATCATGACTGTTTTCCTCTAGAGATGGCGGAACTGAACATCATCTTTTACTTCTGAATCACGCGATAAAAAACTCGACAAGACGATCAAACAAGCCGCATGAAAGTTCCAGGGTTATGACGGGCTAGCGCCGATCAGGGGGAGTTGCGGCAACGGTTGACGCTTTTGCGCCCGGTTGGAAATGTCAACGGTTTTGAGAGAGCGGACAAGTTCGCCGCATGTTTTGGGTCGGGTAGGTACGTCGTTGTCGTGTATGGATCTGACAGACACGGACAGCCACAGCGGGTTGCGCCCATGACGGTATCCAGTTACCTTGTCTCCAAAGTATTGTTTTTTAATCTTTTTCAGTATTTTTCAGTAGAAGTGTTGACGCGGTTGTTTGGAGTACGTAGAAGCCGCACTTTCACGGCGGGGGCAAGCCTTGGCGTGGTGAACCAAATCCTAGGCAGAGCGATGAAGACTTTTACCGCCAAGCCCGCAGACGTTGAAAAAAAGTGGGTCGTGATTGACGCTGAGGGCGCCATTGTCGGCCGTCTTGCGGCGTACATCGCCACACGTCTGCGTGGCAAACACCGCCCCGATTATACACCGCATGTCGATACAGGCGACCATGTGATTGTCATCAACGCCGGCAAGGTGGTGTTCACAGGCCGTAAATACCAGGACAAGCGTTATTACCGCCATACCGGTTATCCGGGCGGTATCAAGGAGACCTCGCCGCGCAAGGTGCTGGAGGGTCGTTTTCCTGAACGTGTGCTGGAAATGGCCGTCAAGCGCATGTTGCCGAAAGAAAGCCCGCTCGCGCGTGGACAGTTCGCGAAATTGCGCGTGTACGCCGGGACGGAGCATCCGCATGAGGCGCAGAATCCTGAAGTCGTCGATTTCAAATCCAGGAACCCCAAGAACGCGCGGAGTTAAACCATGGTGGAAGACGTTCATTCCCTGACAGATCTGAAGTCTGCACTGCAGCAAGCAGATTCTGGCATCGCTCCAGAGGCTGAGGATATCCAAGAAGAACAAGTGGTCGCTGAACCTCGGATCGACGTGTTTGGACGCGCTTACGCAACCGGTCGCCGCAAGGACGCGGTGGCGCGCGTGTGGATCAAACCCGGTTCTGGCAAAATCATTGTCAATGGTCGCACCCAGGATGCGTATTTTGCACGCCCGGTTTTGCGCATGATTATCGCCCAACCGTTCAAGGCTACCGAACGTGTCGATTCCTATGACGTGATCTGCACCGTGAAGGGCGGCGGTCTGTCCGGTCAAGCGGGTGCTGTTCGTCACGGCATTTCCCGCGCGCTGACTTGTTATGAGCCTTCTCTGCGGAGTGCGCTCAAGATTGGTGGTTTTCTCACCCGCGATTCCCGTGTGGTTGAGCGTAAGAAATATGGTCGTAGAAAAGCCCGTCGCAGTTTCCAGTTCTCCAAGCGCTAGAGACAGCTCTACATTATTTCCGTCACGCCGAAAAAACGCGCTTACCCTCTATCAACAAACACAAAAACAGGTGGTCATGATCTCCGTGACCGTCTGTGTTCCGGTATCTGATCCAGATCAGGCCGCACCTAGCGAGCGTTCATGCCAGGGACCGCGCACAGCGAAGGTGCGTCCTGGACCACGCTGAACATTGAAGAACAGGGTGGCGCCGTCGGGAGAAAAGCATGGACCGGTGATTTCACTATAATCGTGACTGTTGCGGCCAATGGTGTAGACCCGACCATCGGGTGTGACGCCACGGATGAACTGTTCCGCAGCACCGTCTTCCACCACAACCAGGCCACCCCACGGGGCGACGGTGATGTTGTCGCCTTTGTCCATGATTCGCCGGTCGCTTGTTTCAAACAACAGAGTCAATTTACCCGATTCCCGGATTTCATCCGGCTGGCCTTCCTGAGGCGATGGACGATAACGCCAGACTTGGCCAATGCGTTCCGGGCCGCCATCAGTACAGCAGAAGAAGACCTCGCCTTCACCAAACCACATGCCTTCACCCCGCGTGAAATTTGCAGCCCCGGATTGAACCAGGCGGCTGGCCAGATCGTTGTTCGGGTTATCGACACCGTTCACGTCAATCCAGTTAACCGGCATGGATACCCCCACGGCGATCCGCTCAGGATTATTCGGCCAGTTATTGGTGTTCACGCCAGGGCGACCGGTGATGGCCAGCGCCTGAACCCGGCCGCCACGGTGCAGTTCACCAAGTGTGTCTGGTAGATAACGGGTGATCAGGGATGGACGGGCATCTTCGGTCTGGTAGACAATCCCGGTCCGTGGATCAAGCGCGACGGCCTCCCGGTTAAAGCGACCCATGGCGCGCAGAGCGACAGCCTTCGTAAGACCCGTGGCGGTGGAGGGCGTCTCGAAGGCGTAACCATGGTCTCGGACACCGCCGTCATCAGCGGCCTGGTCGAGAGATTCCTCACAGGTGATCCAACTGCCCCACGGAGTCGGGCCGCCAGCGCAGTTGCGCGCTGTGCCGCCCAGTGACAAGAACTGGCGAACGACTCGACGGGTGGCCAGATCCATATGGACATTGGTGACGCCGCCCAGATAGGTCAGACCACCGTGAGTATGGTCATAAAGCTTGCTCACATCCACGCGAGACAGACGCTCATTATTCGCTCCGAAAGCAGAGTCGTCCCGCACGCCAGTGGACAGCTCATGGTTGCGCACCAGGATGACCTGACCATCTTCCAGTCCCGGGTAACACGCCATGCCATCATGGGCGCCGGGGACCAGCAGACCATCATCCATCTCTTCGCCGGTATCGGAAAAGGTGATGTAGTCAAATCCAGCAGGCAGGTCGAACAAACCATCGGAATCCGGGACCAGTGGGCCATAACCCCGGATCTGGTTGATATAGCCGGAGGTTTCACCAAAGGCGCGACCATTGAGAAGCGGCCACGCGCCGAAGGCGGTGCTGACAGCAGCAGTGTGAGACAGAAAACGGCGACGGGAGAAAGACATGTTCAATCCTTTGAAAGGAGAGTGACCAGACGCGCGCCATCGTAACACCTCTGGATCAATATACCTATGATATTTTTATGAGTTTGACGGTCCTGATTCTCGGAACATCGATGAAATTGGACTGGGCCAGGGTGTTTATCGACTCAACCGCCCCCTTCCTGATCGTACGCTCTCTCGCATCTGCTTAGCTCCGCACTTTCACATACTCGCCGGGCGCTGGGCAAATCGACTTCAAGGCGCCGTCGCCTGGCGCCCGGGCGGGAACCTGTTCATCTGTCTGTGCTTTGAGCCAATCCCGCCAATGCAGCCACCATGAGCCAGCATATTCTACAGCACCGTCCAACCACTCAGCGTGATCTTCGGGCAGGGCGGTGTTCACCCAGTGCTGATATTTCTGCGCATCGGGATGGTTCACCACTCCGGCGATATGGCCTGATCCCGCCATCATGTATTCAACCTCCCCGCCAAACAGCTTGGCGGACCGGTACACACTATCGGCGGGTGCGATATGATCTTGCTGGCTGGCCTGCATGAAGACTGGAATCTTTACGTCCTTCAGGTTGAGACGATGGTCGCCGAGAATCAGCTCGCCCTTTGACAAGAGATTTTGCCGGTAGAAATTGTTGAGATAGAACAGGTGCAACGCCTTGGGCATGCGAGTCTGGTCGGCATTCCAATACAACAGATCAAAAGCCTGTGGTTCACGCCCGAGCAGGTAGTTCCTGATCACGAAGGACCACACCAAGTCATTGGAGCGGAGCATGTTGAACGTGTCCGCCATGGTTCGACCGTCCAGAACGCCGCCCTGAGCATCCATCAGACGTGAAATTTCCGATAACCATTCCTGATCCGCAAAAACCAGGAGATCGCCCGCCAGTTCAAAGTCATGCTGCGCGGCGAAGAAGGTCGCAGATGTGATCCGGTCGTCATCCTCCGCCGCCATCCAGGCCAGTGCTGAACCCAGCATGGTGCCGCCGATACAGTATCCCACGGTATCCGCTTGACGCTCGCCGGTGGCCCGCTCAACCCCAACAAGCGCAGCAAACAACCCTTCCCGGATATAATCTTCAAAGGTCACATCCTTCATCGAGGTATCCGGATTGACCCAGGAGATCAAGAAAACTGTAAAACCCTGTTCCGTCAACCAGCCGATCATTGAGTTCTTCACCCTCATATCCAGAATATAGAACTTATTGATCCAGGGCGGAGCGATCAGCAGGGGACGCTTGCGAACGGTGTCTGTAGCGGGGGCGTACTGGATCAGTTCCATCACACGGTTTCTGTACACCACCTCACCAGGTGTTGAAGCAAGATCCTTGCCTACCTCAAACCCGTCCGGGTCGGCTTGGCTGAGCGCCAGGCGGCCTTTGCCGCGTTCCAAGTCCTTCACCAGATTCATCAGGCCGCGGGTGAGGTTTTCGCCTCGTGTTTTGAAGGTTTCTTCCAGCACCTCGGGATTGGTTAGCGCAAAATTGGTTGGAGCCAGAGCATCAACCATCTGTTGGGTAATGAAATGCACTTTCCGTCGGGCGGTATCGTCAACCCCTTTGGCCCCGTCCACCAGCCCCATAAGGAAGCGTTGATTGAGCAGATAAGACTGTTTCATCGCGTCAAACAACGGATGATCATTCCACGCTTTGGACCGCCAGCGCTTATCGCCCGGCGCTGGTTCGATAACCGGTTCAGTCTTTTCACTATTCATCAGGCGACGGGTGGCGTTCGACCACAGATCCAGATACCCGGCATAGAGATCAGATTGAGCCTGCATAATCAGTTCAGGGTCTGATAGGATATGTTCCCAGGTTTGCAATATCTCTGGATTGGCATGCATGGGGTCAATCTGGGGCCGCATCAGCGGATCTCCTTCTAGGGAGCGGCGCATTGCGTCCCCCATCAGCTTCTGACCTTTGAGCGTGGACTTCAGGATGGACCGCGAGATTGCCTCCAGCCGGTCAAAATCTTCTTCAAAGACGAAACCATCCCCGGGCTCCGGCGCCTTCGTTTCAGCTTCCTGCTTGAGTGGGGCAGGTCCAGATGCGGATTGGGTTGAAGTTCTGGTTGCGTCCACTGACATATCTTCAGGATGGTCAGGGTGGGGTTTGCGCGATGTCATCGATCCAGACTCCTCTCAGTAGGTGACAGCCAGACTCGAAACCGTATAGAAAGCTTTGATCGCGTCCACCGGTCATGAGGCCGCACCCTATGAAGATGCTGACCATTTCCACACTTTTCCTGACTGTTTTCAACAGTTCGGGCTGCATGACAGCACCGGTGGAACGGGGTTTGCGCTGGGCTGAGGTGGTGCTGGAGGCTGCACCGCCCGGTGAGGCGCCTGATTACGTGCCGATTCTGATTCTTGATGCACAAACTCGGCGGGCGATCACCGACAATGAAGCCCGGACGCTGCTGCAGGGCGCCCGGATTCGCCAAGAGGGTGAAACCCTACGCACGCCGTTGCCTGATTCAAACGCCTACGCTGCGCGACAACGTGATCGCGCGCGTCCTCCTGAACGTCCTCCAAACGAAGGAAAACCTGATGTCTGACGACGTTACGCTTGATCGCTTGACCAATCACGCCCTGTATGCCGCAGAGATGGCTGCGATCGCTGCATCTGCTCTGGTGGGGCGGGGTAACAAAATTGCAGCGGACCAGGCTGCAGTGGACGCCATGCGCTCCGGTCTGAACGCCATGGCTATGAAAGGCCGGATCGTGATTGGCGAAGGCGAGCGCGATGAGGCGCCGATGCTTTATATCGGTGAGGAGGTGGGCACGGGCGAGGGGCCGGAAATCGATATCGCGCTTGATCCGCTGGAAGGCACCAACTTGACCGCCAAAGGCATGGCCAACGCCCTGGCGGTGCTGGCCATGGCGCCGCGTGGAGGTTTGCTGCACGCGCCGGACACCTATATGGACAAGATCGCTGTAGGCGGGGGACTACCCGAAGACATTGTCGATCTGGACGCCAGCCCGGCTGATAACATTGAAGCCGTCGCCAGAGCCAAAGGCGTGGCTTCGTCGCAGGTCATCGCGTGTGTGCTTGATCGTGAACGTCATAAAAACATTGTGGACTCTATCCGCTCCACTGGCGCACGTGTCAATTTCATCACTGATGGCGATGTGGCGGGCGTGATCAATGCCGCAGATCCCGAGGGTGCGGCTGACATTTATATTGGTCGCGGTGGCGCACCTGAAGGCGTTCTGGCCGCTGCGGCGCTGCGGTGCCTGGGCGGACAGATGCAAGGCCGTCTACATTTCCGCAATGATGACGAACGTGAACGCGCCAAGCGGGCGAACATCACCGATCTGGACCGCAAGTACAACCTTGGTGAACTCGTCTCCAAGGATTGTCTGTTTATCGCTACCGGCGTGACCGATGGAGAGATGGTGTCCGGGGTGACCGACCTTGGAAGTTGTACTGAAACCCAGACATTGCTGTTGTCCTCCGCCACCGGCTTGCGCCGCGTCATCACCACCCTACATTCCGACCAGAGGCGAATGTGACGATTGAGCCTTTGTTTGGCGTCCGCCAGTCTTTGCGGAAGCGTCGGTGGCGTCTCAAACCTGCCGATGACGCTGTTGTGCGAGCAATCGCTCGCGCAACGGGCGTCTCCGATACATTAGCCAGGCTTATGGCGGTGCGGGGACTGACACAGGAGAGCGCACCGGGCTTTCTTTCACCCAAGCTGCGCGACACCTTTCCTGACCCTTCGTTACTAAAAGGCATGGACACAGCGGTCACGCGTATCTGGGATGCGTTGGAGGCGGGAGACAGAATTGCTCTGTTTGCCGATTATGACGTAGACGGCGCCACCTCCGCAGCTCAGATTGCCGACTGGTTACGGCAGATGGGGACAGAGCCGCTGATTTATGTTCCCGACAGGATTGAAGAGGGTTATGGGCCCAACACGCCTGCACTTGAGCGTCTGAAAGAACAGGGTGCACAGCTGGTTATCACACTCGACTGCGGGGCAAGCTCGGTTGGGCCGCTTGCTGCGGCACGGAGGATGGATTTGTCGGCGGTGGTGATCGACCATCACCTGATGGAGGGAGAAGGTCCGCCCGCGGACGCGCTTGTCAATCCCAATCAACCCGGCGACACCTCTGGCTGTGGTCACCTGGCGGCTGCGGGGGTGGTGTTCGTTCTGTTGGCGGCGCTCAATCGGGAAGGGAGAAAGCGTCAGGCTTTTTCCACCCGCGCAGAACCCAATCTGCTTGATTTCGCGGATCTGGCCGCACTGGGTACAGTTTGCGATGTGGCGCCTCTGAAAGGGGTGAACCGCGCCATTGTCGCTCAGGGGCTCAAGCTCATCAGTAATGGGCGGCGCCCGGGCATGCAGGCTCTGGCCGCCATCGCCGGCATTCGCGGTCCTGCCAGCGCCTACCATGCCGGCTTCGTACTGGGACCGCGTATCAATGCAGGCGGGCGCGTGGGTAAATCCGACCTTGGCGCACGCCTGATGATGTCCGAAGATCGCAAAGAGGCTGACCGGATCGCCCAGACCCTGGAAGGGCTGAACGCTGAACGTCGCGCTATTGAAGCGCAAGTGCTTGAAGAAGCGATTGCCAGGATCGACTCCCAGATTATAACCGATGACACGCCGATTTTGATTGCTGCCGGTGAAGATTGGCATCCCGGTGTGATCGGTATTGTGGCGGGACGGATCAAGGAACGGTTCAATCGACCTGCACTTGTCATCGGTTATGAAGCAGAAACCGGGGTCGCCAAGGGTTCGGGCAGGTCTTGTCCGGGCGTCAATCTGGGGGCGGCCGTGGTCGAAGCTCGGACCGCTGGATTGCTGCAAGCGGGTGGCGGCCACGCCATGGCGTGTGGATTAACCATGGATATTGCGAGTCTTGATGATTTGAGAACCTATCTGACGGACCGGTTGAGCGCCGATTGGGCCAAAGCAGATGATGCGCGTGCCTATGAGGTGGATGCAGTCGTCAAGCCGGGTGCTGTGACCTGTGATTATGTCCAGGCCTTGTCTGCTGCAGAGCCCTATGGAGCAGGCAATCCCGAGCCGCGTTTTGCACTCGCCAATCTCCGGCGCGCCTTTGCTCAAAGGGTGGGCGAAAATCATGTTCGCTTCACATTTGAGGCACTCGGCGGCGACCGTTTGACGGGGATAACTTTTGGTTCGGCGAACAGCCCTGTAGGTCATGCCTTGCTCAATGGTCCAGAAGGACTCTGGCACGTGGCGGGCAAACTCAAGGTCGGCGACAGTCGCTATGGCGGCAAGGCCGAATTACATCTGGAAGATTTATGCCCGGCCGGGTGAAGGCTGAAAAAGGTGCGTGAAGCGTCTTGTGTCCAGCGTTGGGGACGGATATATCACCGCCTCCACGCCGATGCGGGCCCTTCGTCTATCGGTTAGGACGCCAGGTTTTCAACCTGGAAAGAGGGGTTCGATTCCCCTAGGGCCTGCCACGTCTTTTCTTAGACCGATGATGTGTGTGCTCCTGTACACACCCTTGGCCAAGGGTTCTTCGAGGTATTGAACTCGTCCACAGTCAACGTGTCATCATTAGCTGTTCGGGCTCGCTTGCCTTGCTCGTGTGTGTGGACGACGGGTTTCCTCGGCGGAGTTTCTGATAATTGAACTCGGCCGTTCGGTGATTGGACGGCGATCAGGTCTATGAGTTGTTCAGTGACGCCAGCTCTGGACGCTGTGGAAGATCCTCTGGTTGTGTCAGATTCTTGACCAATCCGAGCCTTTCAAAAGTTTTGAGCACCCACCAGCCCGGATCAGATTGTCCTTTTTGTAATCCCAGACGGGCGGATCCTGGGAACGCATGATGGTTGTTGTGCCAGCACTCACCAAAGGTGATTATCCCGCAGAATGCTACATTGTGGCCTTGGACGGCGGCTCCATTCACGTGCCAATCGCGTTGCCCTTGGTTATGTGCGAAATATCCAATGAACCAATGCCCGACGATTGATACCGCAACACGCCCACAAATACCCCAGAAAACAAATCCCCAGCCGCCGAGTCCAAAAAGAAGTAACGCAACCGGAAGCTGCTGAAGCATGGAGGTTGCCTCTACCCATCTATAAAATCGTCTTTCTGACATTTTGGACGGGTACTCAAAGCCAGGTTCATGCCGAAGGTAGAGTTTACAATGGAGTTGCCACCACGCATCTTTCCAAATCGAGCTTTGATGTGAGAAAAAGGGGTGACATTTTGTCTGTCTTTGAGCCCAGTCGCGCATATCGTGCGTACGCATCATTGTGAATGGGCCTCCAAGACCGACAAGAGTTCCAAGCCAAACGCCAATATATTCGAGGGTTTTTGAGCAGGAAAAACTTTCGTGAATGAGCTTGCGATGCATCCCGAGGGAATGCCCAAAACAAAGCGTAATGCCGCTTAGCAAGAAGAAGATGAACACCGCGTTCCATGAGAAAAAGCTACTACCTCCAATAAACCATGCGACCGTCATGAAAGAAAGCCAGATTGATGTTATGGGATTCCAGCGCACTCTACCTTCATATGCGTTGGTACCCTGTTTTGTCAGAACCCGATTATTTTCATAATTCATAAACTTAAACTCCTAATTGCTTCGTACAATTACATTATCAATCAGATAATTCGCACTTTCAGATACGACTATCCGCTGCAATGGATCAAAGTACCAGGCTGGATCAAGTAATCTATTGTAATGTATAGACAGTGTGATCTTTGTTGTAG
>RKRX01000138.1 GCA_007571185.1 Oceanicaulis sp. | reverse complement strand
TGGGGCCATGCGGGCTCGCTGGGCGGCGGCCTGGGTGGCGGATTACAGCTATGGGGCGATGATCGGATGCGTGCGCCAGGCGTGGGCTCTGACCGCGGGGGGACGCCGCAGATGAGCTGGAACACGGAACTGGGCTACGGGTTCGCACTGGGCCCGGACGGTCAGGTTCTGCGTTCATATGTGAGCAGCCGTTCCAGCGAATGGCGGGCCGGGCTGGAAGTGATCGGGTTCAGGTGGTGATCGGGCGCCTGATCGCAGTGGTCAGCCAGTGCTGCTTGACGCCTTCTGACCTTGACAGTTCAAGCTTTCGGCCCCGGTTTATGAAAAGATTAGAAGCGAAGGCTGTCGAAGCTGGGAGGTTAGTTAATGTGCTCATACCTGCTTCAGCGCACCATACATCGCTGCATTCGTCATCTCCTGGTTATGAGTTCTGATCTTAACGGCTTTCCAGACGCCAGGCTCCGGCAAGCAGACCCAGCATTATAAGGGCGGTCAACAGACCTGGCGCTAGGGGCGTGCGTTGAGCGTCGCTGACCACATGGGCGTTATTGCGGCGTAATCCCGCCCAGTTCAGCCCGACTTGCCGCGCCCGGGCCGGCATCCGGCGCAGATCGGGCGCACTTTGTTCGGCGTTCAATGCGAAGACGCCGCCTCCTGTGGCCGCAGTCAATGCGGCGAACCCGTCACGATCAGGGCGGAGATCAATGAATTCCAGTGGATTGAGCGGGCCTGAGGCGGTTACGGTCGTCAGATCGCCCGAGCGTAACCGGATAAGACCTTGTTCTGTAGAGTCCAGCCGAGCGGTGAACCGCCCGGGCCGGGCCTGTATCATGTCCACGGTCTGTGACTCGCCTGAAGGCCATTCCACCTCCAGTGGAGCGATCGCGTCGCCAAGCGTGGTGCGCACCACGTCCAGAACGCCGTTTGCAACACTGGCGGTGAGTCTTTCCTCATCAAGTTCGGGCTCTCCCATCAGCCAGTGCGCCACGCGGCGGAACAGTTCATCATGGGGACCGCCGCCTTCATAACCGCGCGCCCACAGCCAGGCCTGATCAGATAATAAAATCGCCGCGCGTCCCTCACCGGCTCGCGCCAGGGTCAACAACGGATCTCCGTCAGGGGCTTCAATGAGTGTTTCCCCTGACAGAGACCGGGCGCCGATGCGCCGGTACCAGGGGCCCCACTGATCTTGAGCATTCATCATGGGGGCCGTAACCGGGTGACGTTCCCCCCGGGTGCTGATACGCGGGGTGAACTTCTCCTCGGCGATCGCGCCGTCCGGAGCCGCAGGCAGCACACTGGCCAGCGGGCTGTACGCCACGCTTTCCTGGCCTGCGAACGGTGGCCCGGTGGTGACCATGAGCGCCCCACCTTCCTGCACGTAGTTGGAAATGTTATCAAAATAAAGAGGTCTGAGAATATTACGCCGTCGATACCGATCAAAAATAACAAGGTCGAACTCATTCAAATTGGTTTCGAATAGTTCAAACACCGGAAAAGCAATGAGCGCTAGCTCGTCATTGGGTACGCTGTTATCCTTGTCCAATGGTCGCAGAATGGTGAAGTGCACCAGGTCCACGCTGGGGTCGGATTTGAGCAGATTACGCCAGGCGCGCGCGCCGTTATGGGGTTCGCCTGTGATTAAAAGCACGCGCAAACGGTCGCGCACGCCCGTCACGTTCACTGCGGCGTGATTGTTGATCAGCGACAGCTCTTCGGCTGCCGACTCCACCTCGATCTGCACGACATTGGGGCCGCGATTGGCGATTTCGGCTTGCACAATCACATCTTGACCGATTTGCACCGAAGTCTGGAAGGGCTCTCCACCGTCTACGGACAGACGGACAATGGCCGTCTCGCCTTCGGCGGCGTCATCTTCGACTCGCAAAGTGAAGCTGACCGGGTCTCCGACGAGCCCATATCGGGGAGCTTCGGAAACGATGAGCCGCCGGTCCCGGGCGCTTGGGTCGCCGATCAGGAAATGATGGACAGGCGCCTCCACGCCCAGCGCATTCGCACTGGCGGGAGGTTCATGCACCTGTCCGTCTGACATGATGATAATTCCGGCCAACCGTTCACGCGGTGCAGAACCGAGTCCCTGTCGCAGGGCAGTGTTCAACCGGGTGCCGTCTGGCGAAGCGCCGCCGCTTACTTCCACCAAATCCAGCATGGGGTCGGCGACTGTGAGCGCACGGACAGCATCCGCAGCGCGAGCCTGTATTCTGGCGCGTTCTTCTACCGCCATGGAGGCGCTGTCATCGGTGATCAGCACCACCACATCGCTGAGCGAATCGCGAGTTTCCCGCACCAGCGCCGGATTCAGCAAAGCCAGCGTCAACCCACAGGCGGCGAGCGCGCGCCACAACCAGCCTTTAAGCCCCCGCACCAGAGCGAGCACGCTCACCATAAACGCCAGGGCGCCCAGGCCGTACGCCAGCAGTGCAGGGACGAGAGGAGCAAAGCTCAGGGTTGTTGCGGTCATCAGTCCTGTCCCAAGCGTTCAAGAATGGCGGACACATGCACCTGATCGGCCTTGTAGTTTCCGGTCAGGGCGTACATGGCCATGTTGACGCCAAAGCGGATGGCCAGTTCACGCTGACGCGGCCCGCCTTCCACGGGCGCCAGCGGTCGGTCCTGCTCGTCAACCGCCCAGGCCGAGGACCAGTCCGCAGATCCGATAATCACGCTGGACACCCCATCCCGGGCGGAGCCTTCGGGATTGGATTCCACCCATATCGGGGCATCGGGATAACGACCGGGAAACTCGGTGAGCAGGTAGAATGTTCGGCCCAACACGTGGTCATCGGGCATGATCTGAAGCGCAGGCACGTCCACCGCTTCCAGCAGTCGCATCAGGCCAGGGTGCGGTGTTTGCCGGTCGGTTCTGCGGCCATCGCGTGTGTCGAACACGATCAACCCGCCCGCATTCATATAGTCGGTGATTCGATCGGCGGCGGTTTCGCTCAGGGCAGGTGCATCCTCGGTAACCGGCCAATACAGCAGGGGGAAGAACAGGATTTCATCGGTTTCAATATTCACCCCGACGGGGTCGCTAGGCTCTACCGCGCTTCGGCGGGTGCTCTCGCGTGACAGCTTGCTCATGGCGGCTTGGCTCAACCTGTCCAGACGGCTATCGCCGGTCAGCACATAGGCCAACCGCACCTCCAGCGCCTGATCCTGAACCGGACTATCAACCTGGGCCCGGGTTTCAGGCGCCGCCAGCACTCCTCCCAACGCCATAACCATAACCCCCGCTGCAGCTTTGCTCCGGGGCAGGTGGAGACGTCCTGACAGCAACAGTGTGATCAGGCCATCAGCCGCCAACAAGAGCAGGGCGAGACTAAGCAGGAGCCCGCCCAGTCGAGCTTCCCGCACGGTATCGCCAATGACATAGCGAGCTCCGGGCAGGTCACGCGCCAGTGGCGCCAGGCGGTCGGACGGCTGCAAGACGTTAAGTGCGGCGCTGGCGGCGCCCAGCGCCCACAGGCCGGGCGGGGTCGCCGCGCTGGCCCGCGCTTGCGCGAAGTCAGCGGCGGGGATGAGACGGGCATCGCTGCGAGGATCAATCAGTTGTCCCCGAACGCTGAGCATGCGTTCTAGTTCCCAGGCGCCGGCGGTGGGAACGGGATCTCCTCCGTCAGCCAGGGCCAGAACCCGTTCAAGCATGAGCGGGTAAAGTCCTGACAAAGGCAGCGAGGACCAATCCGGCCCGGCGGTCACGTGAAAGAGCACGATCCAGCCCTGTCCCCGTCGATCGGCGGTGACGAGCGGCGTGCCGTCGGTCAATCGCGCCCAAACCTTGGAATCGAGTTCTGGCCCAGGCTCGGCGAGAACCTGACGGGTGACCTGGACTTCACGCGGTGCGATCAGACCTGCAATCGGGCTATCATCGGCGAATGGGGCCAGCCCCTGCGGATTGTCCCAGGCCATGGCGCCGCCGAACAGACGCCCGCCTTCGCGCAGGCGTACGGGCAGCAGGTCATCGGCGTGGCCAGCCAACCTGGGACCGGCGAAACGGATCAGCAGGCCGCCCTCTTCCACAAAAGCGGTCAGAGTTTCGTCTTCGGTGCGGACGGCGTCCACCATCACAAGGGCGGCGGGATTGGTCTCCAGAATTTGCGCCAGATCGCCTTCCACCGTCTCGGCGGCGCCGTTGAGCCCCTCGCGTACATAATGAAGGTCGGAGAGCAGAGGCTGAGAGTCCGGCCCGGCGCCTGCCGTCAGCACCCCCACGCGCGGGCGCCGCCAGCGATCGCCGGTGACATGCACGCCGCCTGCAGATGCTTGCCGGTCCAGTGTCACGCGAGCGACCCGGTTGCGCAAATCCAACGGCAGCCGGGCGCTTAAATCTAGACGGGACTGCCCGGCCTGGAACTGTCCCTCTACGCGTGTCAACGCCTGCCCGTCTTCGGATAGGGCGGTCAGGGAAACCGGGCGAGTGAATTCGGATCCTGCCCGCACCACGCGCGCCGTGAACCCGTCCGCCTGCGCAGCTACATGCGTCAGACCCATAGCGGTTTGTCTTTCCAGCGGCAGAACCACCTCCAGCGCGCCATGCTCTGATACAAGGCGGGCCAGCGTGCGGTCATCCTCGGTGGTCAGGCTTGCCAGACCGTCGCTGATCCAGATCGTGTCGAACCGATCGGGCAGGCGGGACTGTTCTACAGCTGTCCGGATCCGGGCGGCGGCTTCAACGCGGCTGGCGGGCCAGGGGTGAGGAATATGTGCATCCAGCCGCGCCAGGGCCTGATAGGCATCGCCCATTTGCAGGGGTTGGGCCTGATCGGGCGTTGCAGTAAACATCACGACCGCGTCGCGTCCGTCATTGCGCGCCGCAATCAGTCGCGCCCGTGCGGCATCCCGATGGGCGGACCAGCGGGGCGCGGCGCTCCAGCCGTCATCGACCACCACCAAAAGCGGACGGTCGGCTGAAAAATCGGTTTGTGGATTCCACACCGGCCGCGCCAGCGCCAGCACGATGAGCGCCGCCAGCATCATGCGCAACACGATCAGCCACCAGGGCGTGGACTGAGGCGTTTCCGTCGTTTTCGCCAAATGTTGCAACAGACGCAGCGGTGCGAACACCACGATATGAGGAGCGGGCGGGGTTGCTTTCAGCAACAACCAGAGCAAAGGCAGGACGAACAGGGCGATCAGCGCCCATGGCGCTGCGAAGGCGAGCGGTCCCAGAGTGATCATGACAGCGGCTCCGACAAGGCTTTATAGAGCGCCAGCACTGCGGTGGCGGCCGGGCGGTCGGTGCGATGGGCGATCAGGCGCCAACCCATACGCCGGGTCAGCGCGGTCAGTTGCGCGCCGTGGTCGTCCCACAGCTTGCGATAGGTGGTGCGCGCCTCTTCGGCGCGTCCGAACATCACCTGATCAGAGCCTGATGCGGCGTCAAAGCGCGTGCGACCGGTAAATGGAAAATCTTCCTCAATCGGGTCAATGACGCGCAGCAATGTGCAGTGCGCGCCCTGGGCTTCAAGGCCGGCGAGGCGAACGGCCCAGGTTTCAATCGGGTCGAGGAAATCGCTCGCCAGAACCACGCGAGTATAGCGGGGCAGGTCAGGGGTCTCCACTGCGCTCAAGGCGCCAGGACCGTGAGCCAGAGCTTGAGCCGTCGCTTCCAACGCGGATTGGCCGGCGCCGGCGCGCCCGGTTTCACCCAGCACCGCGACCCGCTCCCCCCCGCGCACCAACAGGCAGGCGACAGCCATCAGGCAAACCGAGGCGCGCGCGCTTTTTGTAGGCAGGTTTCTGGAGCCTGTTTGCAGATTTGCTCCGCCATCGCGCCAGAGGTGCGCCGCATTTGCAGTTTCCCATTCCGCTTCCCGCACAAACAGATGATCGCCTCGCGCCGAACGGCGCCAGTCCACAGCACGCGCGCCGTCTTCAGGACGGTGACGGCGATATTCCCAGAAGGTTTCCGCCACGCCCGGCCGTCGCCGCCCGTGTGCGCCATGGACCACGCTGGATGCAATCCGCTCCGCTTCAGCCATCAGGGCGGGAAAACGGGATGCGGCGCGTTCCGCCTGGTTGCGCAAATGCGCGGCGTCTTGGCTGGTTGGGTTGATCGGCGTCAACATTTATGCCGCTTCGGCCAGCCGGGTGATCAGGCTGTCCAGCAAAACGCCGTCGGCTCTCGCTGCGAAGCTGAGCGCCATGCGGTGCTTGAGCACAGGTCCGGCCAGCGCGATGACATCCTCGGTGGAGGGCGCCAGGCGGCCCTGAATCAGGGCGCGGGCGCGCACCGCCAGCATCAGCGCTTGTCCGGCGCGGGGACCGGGGCCCCAGGCCACGCCTTCACGCACTTCGGTATCCACAGTGCGATCGGGTCGGGCTCGTTCCAAAAGGTCCAAAATTGCGCCCAATACGGTTTCGCCCACCGGCATGGCGCGGACCAGGTTTTGCAGATCCAGGAGCTCTTCTGCGTTGAGCACAGGCTTGGCCTGAGCGTCCTCCACACCGGTTGTGGCCAGAAGAATGTCACGTTCCTGCACCTTGTCGGGATAGGGCACGTCGATCTGCATCAGGAAGCGGTCCAGCTGGGCTTCGGGCAGAGGGTAGGTGCCTTCCTGTTCTATCGGATTCTGGGTGGCCAGAACATGGAAAGGCCGGGGCAGATCGTGGCGTTGGCCGGCTATGGTGACGAAGCCTTCTTGCATGGCCTGCAACAAAGCCGCCTGGGTGCGAGGGCTGGCGCGGTTGATCTCGTCGGCCATCAGAAGGCGACAGAAAACCGGGCCGGGAATGAAACGGAAAGCGCGCACACCGTTTTCAGCTTCTTCAAGCACTTCTGAACCCAGAATGTCGGCAGGCATCAGGTCAGGAGTGAATTGCACCCGTTTATCTTCCAGGCCGGTCACAACCGCCAGCGTATGAACCAAACGGGTCTTGGCCACCCCGGGCGCGCCCACCAGCAGACCGTGTCCACCCGCCAGAATAACCGCCAGGGCCTGTTCAACCACATCATCAAGGCCGATGATGGACCTAGCGATAGAGGCGCGGGCCCGGGACAGGCGATCGGTTGCAATATCTGCGCGAACGGCCAGGCTCTGATCTTCCTTCGGGAGGGACATAGGCTTAAATCCTTAGTGTGGGAGTCATCGCGTATTGCTAAACATGGTCGCAGTCAGGGAAGGTGTCCATGCTCGCACCGGAATCTGAACACGATGCAATGCAGTCGTTGCTGTCGGCGATGCCGTCTGTGGCCGATGCCGACGGCTTGCCGCCGGTGGAGTGTTGGCAGCCCGATTATTGCGGCGAGATGGACATGGTCATCCGCCGTGACGGCAGCTGGTGGCATGAAGGCGCCCGCATTGGGCGGGAAAATCTAATCCGCTTGTTTTCGCGCATTTTGCGCAAGGATGCGGATGGGGAGACGTACCTTGTCACTCCAGTGGAAAAAATCAGGATCAAGGTCGAAGCCGCGCCATTTCTGGCCGTGCGCGTGGATCAGGCCGGTTCGGGCCTTGACCGGCATCTAACCTTCCTGACCAATATGGGAGATGCGGTGGCGGCAGGCTCTGAGCACCCGATTCGGGTGAAAACCGGACTGGACGGCGCTCCTGATCCCTATGTGCATGTCCGGGGGCGACTCGAAGCGCTGATCACGCGGGCGGCATTTTATGATCTGGCGGCTTTCGCCGAACCGGGCGAGGATGAGGCGGGGCGTCCGGTTATGGGTGTCTGGAGCCGCGGCATATTCTTTCCTCTGGGAGAGGTGGAATGAATGAATTAGGTTCAAACGGTGGTCGCCTGGCCTGCATTGCGCTTTCCTGTCTGACCTGAGCGCAGCGTGTGACCGACACTGGACCGCACCTGAAAATCTGAGGGTAAGGAGTAAACATATGATTCGAGTCATAGTGCTGTTGCTGCTGGCCTTGATTGCGCCCTATCTGGTGTTTCGTCTGATCGGGATTATCCGTCGGACAGATCAGGACATACCCGTGCTCTGGTTGGGGATTGCCGGGGTGGCTTGCGCCCTCGCGCTTCTCATCATTCTGGCCCTGATCGACCCCGGGGTCAGCTCCACCGATGGGGCGTACCAACCCCCTGGCTTGCACGATGGTGAAGTGCGTCCAGGCCGATTTGAGCAGGATCGTCCGCCTCAGCCCATGCAAGAGCCGATCCGGGATTTGACGGCATGAGTGTCGGGCGGTTGGATCTGACCGCGAATCGCTGGATGACTGAACCGGAAACGGTAACGGTCATGGATGCGATCAGCCCCGGCGACAGTGATCAGGCGCGCTTTGTAGGCGGTTGTGTGCGCAACGCCATCCAGGATAGGGAAGTCGATGATATCGACATCGCGACCCGGCTTACCCCCCCGGATACGCTCAATGCACTTGGATCGGCGAGCGTGAAAGCCATCCCTACCGGGTTTGATCATGGCACGGTCACCGCTGTGGTTGAAGGCAAATCTTTTCAGATCACCAGCTTGCGCAAGGATGTGCAAACCGATGGCCGTCGAGCGGTGGTGCAGTTCACCACCGATTGGAAAAAGGACGCCGCCCGGCGTGATTTCCGACTGAACGCGATTTACGCTGACCGTTCGGGCGCGCTTTTTGATCCCTATGGTGGAGTGTCCGACGCTCTGTCCGGGCGGGTGGTTTTCATTGGCGACCCCAAGACGCGCCTTGCTGAGGATGGGCTTCGGATTCTGCGCTTTTACCGGTTCAACGCCTGGTATGGCGTCCAGATGGATGAAGCGGGGCGTGCGGCCTGTGAAGCTCTGGCGGCGCGTTTGTCAACCTTGGCCGCAGAGCGGGTCTGGGAAGAGTTCAGAAAACTTTTGCGTGCGCCCGATCCGCGTCATGCGGTCGCCATGATGCACAAAGGATGTGTTCTGGACAAAATCTGGCCTGGGGCGCCCGATCTGGATCTTTTCTCAAACCTGGTTGAGCGTGACCGCAAACAAGGCCGACTGGCCGATCCCTTGTTGCGGGCGGTGGCGATTTCGGGTGAAGATGCAGGTGTCGTGCGCGATCTGTGTATGCGGATGAAAACGTCCAGCGCTGAGCGCAACCGGATGATAGCCATGGTTGATGCGGTTAAACCGCGCGCAGGCGCACTGTCGCCGGGCTTATCCGGTCTTGCACTGGCGCGCGCGCTCTATGTTTTGGGGCCTCAGATTGTGGCGGACCGGGTGCGCCTGATCGAGGCGCGCGAAGGCGGCGATGCGCAACCGGTTCTTGAGGCTCTCAAAGACTGGAACCGTCCGCGCATGCCGGTAGGCGGACGGGATCTGATGGCTTTGAATCTGCCGCGCGGACCGCGGTTGGGCGCACAGCTCGCCAGGCTTGAAGACGCTTGGATTGATTCCGGCTTCAAACTCGGACGCGAGGTCTTGTTGAGTCGTGTGGCGGAGACGCAAGCATGGGATTAACAATCCGTGGATTGTAGAGATTGATGAGCGTCGGGCGCCATGCAAGACTAAGAAGTGACAGGAACCGAAGATGGTGCTATGCGGGCTTGCAGTCGGTTGTCAGTGCTGTCACAATGGAGGAGCGGGGGCGAATCGCCCTGACTTCGGCGATCCTGTTCTGATGATCACCGATTCAATTTTGCGTTGACAATACGCAGCAGGGAGATTAAAATGGCCCAAGCTCCAAGCTCCAAGCTCCAAGCTCCAAGCTCCAAGCTCCAAGCTCCAAGCTCCAAGCTCCAAGCTCCAAGCTCCAAGCTCCAAGCCCCAAGCTCCAAGCTCCAAGCTCCAAGCTCCAAGCTCCAAGCCCCAAGCTCCAAGCTCCAAGC
>RKRX01000020.1 GCA_007571185.1 Oceanicaulis sp. | reverse complement strand
TTCCCATCCTGCGCGAAGATCCGCCGGTGTCGGGATGGCGTGCTTGCCATGCACGAAGTCATTTAACGATTGTATTGACGCAGAATTTTTGCCTTCTATAACCCCGCGGCGAAAGGCATGAAGAGCTTTATTGGGTGCAGGATTTTTGCGAGTCATGTGCTGGATTACGGCCTCGGCTTTCTGGGGCAGAGTTTGAAGAGACGGTTTTCCATTCTTCTGCTCTACCCTGTTTAACTTATTATTCTCTACATATTTTTCCAATGTCAATTCGATAAAAGCACGAAGAACCATAGCAGATGAAAAAGGTTTTTTCTCCATATTGAGAGTTTGTGCTTCACGTAACAACTGATTACCTTTTTCAAAATCTTGATTCCGGAATGTAAAACGTTTGGGAGCAAGTGTCAAACGTTGCTGTGACACGGAACCGCACAATAGATGCGCCCACGCGGCAGTATCGGGAAATCCTTCGCCTTGGCGGTCAAGGCGTTGATTGTGTCGCTTTGAGATCGGCGATGAATTCAGAGCCCGGCGCGAGGCCGCAGATGATCAGGGTCTCCCGGGCGCGGGTGCATGCGACGTAAAGCAGATGTCGTTCGCTTTCGTAGACCTCATCAAGCTCGGTCTCATCTGCGACCGTATCGATCCGGTTCTGGTTGGGCAGGATCGTGTCGTCACAGGCCATAACGATCACCTGTCGAAACTCAAGACCCTTGGCTAGATGCATGGTTCCGATGGCGATGCGGCCTGTGCGGTCTTCCACCCGGTCTGAGAGTTCAAGCGGTTCAAGACCGGCGGTTCTTACCGCATGTCGCGCCCGGTGAAGCTCATCTCGTGATCTGACGAAAATACCGATGTCTTCAGGGGGAACACCGGCGGCGATCCAGGCTTGCAGCCGGTCGGCAACCGCCTGTCTTTCCTGGTTTTCGTCGTCATGCAGACATGTTTCGGGCGCGGGGCCGTTAAAGACAGAAACAGCGCCGCGCCGGTCTTCCTCGACGCCGTCAACATCGCGGAGGGTCGGCGGCAGCAAGCCATCCGCCGCCTGGCGGATTTGATGGGAGGTTCGGTAATTGACCTTGAGCGTGTGGGACCGTCCCCGGATGTCAATGCCCAGTCCAAGCCATGAAAACGGTTCCTGGAAAATTCTCTGCCCCAGATCGCCTGTAAAGAACAGGGCCTGTGGATCATCGGGGGCCAGCGCCGAGATCATTCTCAGTTCGGGTACGCCCATATCCTGTGATTCGTCAACGATGATATGGGTGAAGGGTTTTTCGTCCCGGCCTTTATAGTGTGCGGTCACCGCGTCGAAAATCGCCGCTGGCGTATAGCGCATCTGGTCGGCAAGTTGTTTGCGGGCGCGTTCAAAGACCGGCCATAAGCGTTCTCTCTGTTTGCGGCCAAGCCTGTTTCTGCGGCCCAGCCTGGGCACGCGCGCATATGCCTGAAGGCTGTCAATCCGCCAGGCGTCGATCACGGACCGCCATTCAGACATGACAAACCGGTCGGTGAACCCTTCAAGGCCGACATCGCAGGCCGCACGTTTCAACGCTGCGGCAACGTGCTCATGACGCGCCGGTGCAGGCTCATGCCCGCGTATGAGCGTGAACAGGTCTTTTGCGACGCCTGCAAAAGGGCGAACCGTTACGCGACACTCCGGGCCCTGATCGGCGGGCAGCAATCGTTGCAGCTTATGCTTCAGCGCATTCGCCAGCGGGTCGGAAAAAGTCGTCAGCAACACTTTCGCCTTTGTGTCGGCGCGCACGCTATGCGCGGTGCGGTGCAGGGCAATGACGGTCTTTCCCGTTCCCGCCGAACCGGCGATGCGGGTCGGGCCGGAAGGGGTGGTTTCAACCAGCGTTCTCTGGACCGGGTGAAGATAGATCGCCCATTGATCCCACGGATATTTCAGGGCCTGTTCCAGCTCCCCGGCGTTTTCCATGATACGGAATCGCCGCCGGGCGTCTGGATGCGCGAACGGATCAACCGGGTCTTCAGGCGTCCGGGGACGCGTCAACCGGCCGGTCGCAACATATTTGAGCAAGGCTTCGGCGGCCTCGGGCGGGATGTGATCGGCCAGATCCAGAAAATGGTCTTCACAGGCGCGGCGAATATCTTCCAGCCAGTCCTGCGGCACGCCGACCCCCAGCAATTGATCATCGCTCAAACGATCAAACAGGGCGGGCTGAAACCGCGCCGGCGCCTCAGCCGCTTTCAGCGCTTGCGAGGACGGCGGCGCCGCATAACGGGGGATGGCGATGTCCTCAACCCGCTCGCGCACCTCAACAATCTGGGCGGCGCCGGTTTTGGGGTGGGTTTCGATGCGCCGGCGTTCGGCCCAGGTATAAGCGTCATCATGGTGACCGGCGTAACAGACCAGAAAACTGTTAGCGCTCTTATGGATAATCACGCGCAGGTCGCGACTCGCGCGGATTGACCAGAAATTCGGATCTCTGGATTTATCGACGCGATGACACTGAAGACCGGGCGCGGACGGGTTCTGCTGTAAGTCGAACACGGTGATTTTCACCGCGGACTGTTCCTGTGCGTTGAGCCTGCCCAACGCCCTGGTGAAACTGTCGGCCAAGCGAAAGTGCATGGCGTTCACTTGGGTTTTTTCAGGGGGCCATCCCCGATCACTGCGGCTATGCGGTTCACAAGACGCTCCTTCAAATCTTCCGGGGTTTCCCAGATGATGTGATTGTATTGCCGTATGTTAAAATGCACTTCGTCGATCACATCTTTCCGACAGGTGAAAATGACCTCAATCTTGCGTCCACAGTCCTTGAGTCCATGGGCAAAACCGGCTTCGTAATAGACGCCGCCGCGCGCGCCGGATTCATCTTGGGTGACATCAGCGACTAGAAAGCGAGAGTATTTGATTTCGTCGATGATTTGATCATCAATTTTGTTGTTATGCTGTTTTCGGTCGATGCGCATCGGTTCATAGCCCGCCTCCTTAATGGCTGGCTCGATGCCTTTTTCGTAAACATCATTCATGGAGGCATCAAACCACATGGCGATAAAAACCTGTTTTGACATAAGATTCATACCGTCAAGTTTAACAAGGCGCTTACAACGCGTGTAACCTAGCCTCTTGAGTTTCAATTTATGAAAAGTAAACGGGTATGATAATCTCAATCTTTTTTATACTCAATCCATTCTCGTTCACGGCAACTTTCAGCAATCTTGATGACTTCAGATATTGTGAGAGATGAAGTCCAAGCTAACAACTCAAAACTAGTTTTATCCAACCCTTGGAATTCTACTTCTTTTTCATAGAAGAAGTGATAAAGATACCGAAGTAAATTAGCGCGCCTATCTTGACCCCTCACTTCAGGTCTACGTTTTATTTCATCCATGGTTTTGGACAATATGTCGGGAGATTTGACACACCGTATTCGCTGTTCGACAAGCCATGACGTGAGCCTAACTTTACTGATCTCGTCCAATCCTCTGAGCGTCTTCTTGGCATCTCCAGAAATGGAATATCCACCCCCAGCACGCGGTGAATAAGTGACGACGATGCGGCCATCCTCAGTACGACTTTCGATATTCGCTTTCGTGCCCCATATCGGGCATTTTCCCACTTTGCTCATAAGCCAATCTCCAGCTGTTAATCTGCTCTTCGCCTACACCGCGAACACTTTCATCACTTCGTCGCCGAAATGGTTGATGACTTTGACGGCGAACCGGCCGGTTTCGGGCTTGGGAAATGGGCGGGATGTGTCCCGGTAGAGCGTGGCCCAGGCGTCTTCGTCGATATCGGCTTTGAGGCTGGTTTTCAGGGATTTATAGGGGTCGTTGGCCCCCATGAAATAGGCATGGCGGACAAAGAAACTTTCTTCGTCATAATCGGTGTCGATGAACCAGGCCGCCAGATCGTCCTTGCCAGAGGCGCGCACCGCATCGGTTTTGGGATCGAAGACGTCAATGCCCAGAACCTCGACGATAATCCGGCCGTCATCATCGAACCGCCATGTGATATCGGGTTCACCGAAGACCACGAACAGATTGCCCTTGCCGGTGTTTTTCAGATCATCGGCCATATGCAGGTCAGGGTTCATTTTCGCCTTGAGAATGGGCAGCGGGCCCAACCGGCTCACCTCAGCGGAATGGGCGTCAAAATTGAAACCACAGGCGATAAGCAGGTCAAAACGACCCTCGCTGGCCTCCCTTGCGGCCGCCATCAGATCGGGGCGGGTGATGGAGCCGAATTCGGGACCGATGAAAATCGCCGCCCGCTTGGACGCTCCGTCTTGTTCATAAACCCCTGTCGCGGCAATATAATGGCCTGGCCAGCCTTGCATGGCGGTAAAGGCGATCCGGTCTTGCTTGTCGGATTGATGCACGCCAGCGGTTGTGAGGTTTTCCAACACCACGGCGGCAAAATCCTGGACCGGGGTCACAGCGCCCGTCTTTAACGGGTCGATGTCCGCACCGGCCGGGATGACCCTGTGCGGGGACAGGCTTTCGACGGTGAAAGGGCCCGCAACGCGGATTTTTGACGGGTCTTCGTAGGGACGATCATAGAGATATTCGACCTCGGCCTTTTGCGCGATGGAGGCATCTATTTCCCGTTGGCGCGCGATGCGCGCTTGCCGCCAGACATGGTGCAGCTCACGAGCGCGCGGTGGCCAGCTCTCATCCGGCGCACGGGGAATTTGCCACTCTTCGTATTGCTGGCCGGTCACCGCATTGAGTTGTTCACGCAAAGGTTCAAGGGTTTGGCGCCATTTGTCCCAGATGACATCGATTTCGGCGTTGTTTGAAATCGTGCTGAGCATAATATGCGGCGCGCGCTGATAAACGAAACCTTGACGGATATCCTGACAGACCGGCGTATCGGGCGGGGCAAGGCCGGAAACCGTCCCTTCCTTTTTTCTGCCCGCGGTGCTGTCAGCGAGATAGTAATAAGGATAACGCGCCGCCATCAGGCGCGTGCGGGCCAGCGCCAGGGCGACCCGCGATGTGTCGATGGTGATCCAGCGCCGCCCCCATTGCTCAGCGACTGTCGCCGTCGTTCCCGAACCGCAAGTCGGATCAAGAACCAGATCACCGGGATCGGTGGACATGAGAATACAGCGTTCAATGACCTTGGCGTTGGTCTGAACGACATACGCTTTGCCGTCTACGCCTCCCCAATGCACTGTGTCCAACCAGACATTTTTGATTTGAGAAACCGGATAATCTTCGAAAAACCTTATATATCTCAGTGTTTTTCCTGAACGGTGAAGCCTGTTGGCCTTCTCAAGCCGGGAAAGTCCTTCTGGATACCTCGGCTTCCAATGGCTACTTCTGGCAGGCCAGTATCGTCTTCCTTGAAAGTCAAAAGGTGTTGGATCTTTGGCATCTCCCTGCCCACACAAATTATCAATTGTGTAAACCCTTCCAGAATCTGGGATTTTCGTGCTGTCTGCAATCTCTTCTCGACTTAGCCGTCTCCTCTCCCCATCGGGCAGCTCGACATTCTTATAGGCGCTCTGGTTGTGATCGGCGCCTTTTTTGGCCTCGTATAATTGCCGGATTTTACAGCTATCCTTATCCCGACAATACCAGAGCACATAATCGCCCAGACGGGTGAGCCCGTTATTGGCAAGGCCGCCTGTCGTCGAAAAATATATCAGGTTCTGATAATTCTCCGCCCCGAACACTTCATCCATCAGGGCGCGCACATAATGCACATTCTCATCGCCGATCTGAACGAAAATTGAACCGGTGTCCGTCAATAAATCCCGCATGACGGTCAGGCGGTCGCGTAAATAGGTCAGATAGCTGTGAATGCCGTCTTTCCAGGTGTCGCGAAACGCCTTGATCTGTTCAGGTTCGCGCGTGATCTGTTCGGGCTTGCCGTCCCTGACATCGCGGCTGCGGGTGGAGACCTGCCAGTTTGAATTGAATTTGATGCCATAGGGCGGGTCGAAATAAATGCACTGCACCTTGCCGCGCAGTGTCTCGCGCTCCGCCAGGCTCGCCATCACCTGAAGACTGTCGCCCAGGATCATGCGGTTTTGCCAGTGCTGGTCGTGGCGGTAAAATTCGGTTTTCGCCGCGGGATCCAAACCGTTGAAACCTTCAAAGAGATTGAGAGGGCTTTCCGCCTGCGCGTCCCGTCGGTTTGTCGTCTGACGTTTCAGGTCGTCAATAATGACCTTGGGGTGAACCTTGTCCTGGATATAGAGCGGCGGCGCGGGAACGATCAGATTGGACCAATCTTGCTGATCCTTGCCGCGCCAGACCAGTTGCGCCTCATCAATCTCGACTTCGCCGCCCGCTTTCAGGGTTTCAATCTGTCGCCCGGTCAGGCGCAGGCGGGCGCCTTTCCAGATGATTTGGGGGTCGAGCTGTTCATCCCGGTCACGGGTTTCACCCCGGGCCAGCGGATTGGCGCGTTCAAACGAGGCTGGCCCGAACGGGGCTTGCTCTTCCATGGATGCGGCGAGACCGGAAAGCTCCGCCGTGGGGATGTTGCGGCGCGCCGCGCCCTCATGCACCAGGGTCTCAACCTGTTTGGCGCTCTTTTTCGGGGTTTTGCCGGCCATCAGGTTTGCCCTCCTGTCGAAGCTGTCAGCGCTGTGATTTGTTCTGCAAACTCCCGCCCGATTTCGAAAACGCTTTCAAACTGTACAAACGCCCATCGGCCATGGGCCGACAGCGCGTTGACGCCGGGAACCCAGTGTTGCTCGACCGTCTGTTTTTTCAGCTTCACCTGTTCGTTTTTGAAACCCTTGATCTCGACAATGAGATTGAGCAGATCATCTTCGCCATGACCATCGTCGATACAGGCGATGAAATCGGGAATATACGCCCTGGCGACAGGGCCGTCCTTATAGGGGATGGTGAAGCCCAACCCCTGATTTTTCACATAGCGGGCGACCCGGGGATGGTTTTCCGCAACGCGCGCAAACTCCGCTTCCCAATCGCTGTCGCCGACCACAAAATTGACATGGCATTTTTCGGGGTCGGTCGCCCGAACATCCTTGACGGTGGTGAAGTTGACAAATCGGGACGAACCGGAAGGGTTGTACGGATCAATGACCGCCTTGATGCGCCCTTTATCGGACACGGTGCGAACAATCGCGGCCATGATCCGCTCCACAGCTTGCGCGGCGATCTCGGGATAAAAACTCAACATCCAGGCTTGCGTGTCGCCGGGGCATTTGAGATGGCCTTCATCAATCCACCGTCGGCAGATGGTTTTGATCTGTCCAAACAGATGATATTTCGGGTTGCCGTCCTGATCGCGGAAATGTTGATTCAGAACATGTTTGGCCAGGTCCATGGCAATCGTACTGGGCCTTAAGGTCTGGGCCTGTTCGGTTGAGAGCGTGTGTCCCTCACCCACAATGCCTTGCATATCGGTCTGGCTGGCGCCGATCATTTCGTGGTCGATTTCATAAGAGGACTCGTCGGTGAAGGTCGCCTGTAGACGTTCATCGGGCAGATCAACGCGATAGCCGGTCACCCGCGGGAACACGATTTCCAGATGCGTCCGTTCCCTGAGAGCCTTGACATACGTGGTCTTTCGGGGCGCCCTGGGCGGGGCGACGACAGGCTTGGCGGTAAAATTGAAGGGTATGCCGAGAATGTCGGCGTATTCGCTATCAAACAGACCTTCAGCATTCAGCGCATAGCTGAGACGTCGCAGCCCGCGCCCGACCACCTGTTCACACAAGAGCTGCGTGCCAAAGGCCCGAACGCCGAGGATATGGGTGACGGTGTTGGCATCCCACCCTTCCGTCAGCATTGAGACCGACACAACACAGCGAATGTGTTCACCCAACCGGCCCTTCCTGCCGACCGTGTTCATCACTTCACGCAGCAATTCAGAGTCGGTGATCTGACTGTGGTCGCCGCGTTGTTTTCTCTCGCGCCTGAATGTCTCGATCTCAGCGGCGGCGATTTTACGAAAGTTCTTGTCCAGCGCGCCGCTTTCGATCTGCCTGCTGTCAATCAACAGCGTATTGGGTTTGGCGAGGGGTTCGCCGTAAGCATCGTAATTACGGAACAGCGGAAGATGGCCATGGTGCTCGGTAACCTGGTCGCCGTCTTCATTGGGCCGGCGCCAACCCGAGATCCATTCGTAAACCAGCCTGGACGTGGTGGTGGTGTTGCACACCACAATGAAGACCGGCGGAACCTCTATGCCCTCGCGCCGCCAGGCGTCATCAACCTGGGCATAATGTTTGTAGAGCGAATGAAGCGCGGTTTTCAGCTTGTCGGGGATGCGGTTCGGATCGGCGGTAAGGCCGCCCTTTTTGGGCACGTCCTTGCCGATATGATCCCAAAGATTGCGAAACACCGGCATTTCAGCGCCGGGTATATTGTCATCGACCGGAATGCGCGGCAGCTTGACAATCCCGCACTCGATCGCATCCATGAGCGAAAAATCACTCACCGTCCAGGGAAATAAAGTCCCCTCCGCCCAGCCCGATCCGCTGAGGAAAAAAGGCGTCGCAGACAGATCATACACCGCCCGGACGCCCAGCTTGCGCCTGAACGCCTCAATGCCGCTGATCCACAAGTGTGCGGTCTTGTTGTTGTCTTCCGCCTCTTTGCGGGCCTCGCCTGTCAACGCCTTGCCGTCAGGATCGGGCCTTTGGCGATAACAATGGTGGGCCTCATCATTGATGACGGCGATGTTTTTGATCCCCATGAGCGCATCGGCGACCCGCCGCACCATTTGCCCCTCATTTTCCCGGCTTTGCAGCGGGGCGGACCGCCCCTGAAGCAGAGCGCGGGCGGTTCGGTTGGCGTTCAGCAATTCCCGCAACTGGAAGGCGTGGTAGTTCGTAATGACAATTTTCGCCTTCGCCAGATCAGCCTGCATGTCATCAGGAACGAGTTCACGGCTTTGATAGTAACTGTCGGGGTCGCCGGGCTGTAAAACCCTCAGACGGTCCTTGATGGTGATGCCGGGGGTCACAATCAGAAACCCGCGCGTGAAAAGCCTGCTCGTCGGCGACCGGACCGCATTGATCGTCTGCCAGGCCACAAGCATGGCCATGACGGTGGTTTTCCCCGCACCGGTCGCCATTTTCATGGCCAGGCGCATCAGATCAGGATTGGCGCCGGCATTCGCGCTTTCAATATGGGCCCAGAAACGCTTGTGCCGGGGGTCTTTTCGCGCAACCTCGGTCAGCCAGATCAGGGTTTCAACCGCCTCCACCTGACAAAAGAACGGGCGGATCCCCTCAAAATCATGCGTGCGCCAGTATTGAAGCAGGCGCGCCGTCGCCGGCGTTACGTTCCAGTCCCGGGAACTAGGAAGGGATCGCCAGGCCGAAACAGATCGGCGAATTTCGTTCACAATCTGGGTGACATTGTATTCCTGCCGATCGGTGGAAATGCCGTCATCAGCGTGCAAGGACAAGGAAGACTGTGCTCCTGCACGCCGCCTTTTGGGCCTTGGGACCGGCGAGATCAACGCCGACGGCCGACGGCCCTCAACCGGAGGCGCATCAAGCGGCTGACCATCGTCATCAAGCGCGTGATGCCATTGCGGCTCAGCATATGGAGAGTTCAGTATTGGTTTGTCAAAAAACGAGTGCTGCATTCCGCCCCGCGCCTGTCTTCCGCTTACCCCGCAACGGCCGCAAGCCAAACCGGTTTATGGTCCATGTGTCCACGAACCCGGCCACATGCAGGCCCGGCGGCGCGACCTTCACGGCACTACTGAGATTGGATCAAAGACGACAGGTATGCGCCATGAAACCCCAGCAGCGCGACGATCGCAGCGAGAAAAGCCAGTCCGAACGTGATAAGCCAGCGCATGTTGGCCTTTTCCCGATCAGCCATATCCTTGCGAAAATCGGCTAAAGCGGCCTTAAGGTCTGCTTGCATGGTGTCCACCTTCCCTTCCAGCCGAGCGAACTCGACCTCC
>RKRX01000195.1 GCA_007571185.1 Oceanicaulis sp. | reverse complement strand
ATGGCAGGGTGCGCTGGCGTGGTCTTCGGGACGTTTTGATGCGCGCCTGCAGGGCCGTGCGCTGCTGTTGCACACGGTTTCGGGGTATGGGGATGCGGGCGTGGGTTTGAGCCTGGGCCTCAAGCCGCATGAGAATGGCGCAGGATTATCGTTCTCACTAACGCCGGCCTGGGGCCATGCGGGCTCGCTGGGCGGCGGATTACAGCTATGGGGCGATGATCGGATGGCTGTACGGGGCGTGGGCTCTGAGCGCGGGCTATCGCCGCAGATGAGCTGGAACACGGAGCTGGGCTACGGGTTCGCACTGGGCCCGGACGGTCAGGTTCTGCGTTCATATGTGAGCAGCCGTCCCAGCGAATGGCGCGCCGGGCTGGAAGTGATCGGGTTCAGATGGTGAGCGGGCCTTGTCAACAGTGTCAAAAACATTCCGAATTACCCGGTTTATGTATCGTGCTAATTGTCTGCTTCAGTTGAGAACCCAGTTGTCCCGAGATAGATATGGCAATGTTGGGCTTGCACGAGAGCGGTTGGACCGGTGCTAGGCGCGAAGATGGGTAGGGTGGGATAGTTCTGGTTACACGGTGGTTTTGGCTTGCGACCAGGCGGACGCCGGGCTAGTTTGCACTACGACCACGGCCGGGGAACCCACGGTGCGATCGTCCGGGAACCCGGCTCGCTGCGACGACATCCTTGAAATCACGGTCCGTCTGACTATCCTGATGCGGGGAAGGGTGCGACTCTCATGAACGTGCTCCTGTTGGAATATCTGCCGATCCTGATCTTCATGGGCCTTGCCGCCGGGCTCGGCCTTGCGTTCATTCTGGCGGCCTTTGTGTTGGCGCCTTCTAACCCGGATCCAGAAAAAGTCTCGACCTATGAATGTGGTTTTAACGCATTTGATGATGCGCGTATGAAATTCAATGTGCGATTCTATCTGGTGGCGATCCTGTTCATTATCTTCGACTTGGAAGTCGCATTTCTTTTCCCCTGGATATTCCCGATTTTTGACGGAAACATTTTCGCGTTCTGGTCGATGATGGTTTTTATGGGAATCTTCGTTGTGGGGTTTCTCTATGAATGGCGCAAAGGCGCGCTGGATTGGGAGTAGGCGTCGTGTCTGACCTGATGTCTTCAGCGGGTTCTGTCGCAACGATCAAGACCCCGCGCTATGATCCGCAAAAGCACGATCCGTTCTTTGATGGCGTGTCCGACGCCCTTGCCGACAAGGGCTTCCTTGTGGCGCGCGCCGATGATCTGATCACCTGGGCGCGCACGGGCTCGCTGATGTGGATGACTTTTGGTCTGGCGTGCTGCGCGGTGGAGATGATGCAGGCTTCAATGCCGCGCTATGATCTTGAGCGCCTGGGCGCGGCGCCGCGTGGTTCTCCTCGTCAGTCTGACGTGATGATTGTGGCTGGCACGCTTACCAACAAGATGGCCCCGGCGCTGCGCAAGGTTTACGATCAGATGCCTGAGCCGCGCTACGTGATATCCATGGGCAGCTGCGCCAATGGCGGCGGCTATTATCATTACTCCTATTCGGTGGTGCGTGGCTGTGACCGGATTGTGCCGGTGGACATTTATGTGCCGGGCTGCCCGCCGACGGCGGAAGCTCTGGTATATGGCATCTTGCAGCTCCAGAAGAAAATTCGCCGCGAAGGCTCGATTGAACGTTAACCCGGATATGACGCCAGCCGGTTTTCGGCTTTCCTGTTTCAGGCGCCGGTTAGGTGCTGTGCGATAACCTCATATCGACGATCCAGCCTTCGCGTGTGTCGAAGCCTTGAGGGGCGCCGTAGCGCTTTGCCCGGTTCCGCCATGCCCAGGCGGCCTGAATGGCACAGAGCAGGGCATCAAGCTGATCGCCGGACGGATCGTCAGCGAGGCTGGAATCAGCTGAGACGATGAAGCCGAGTTCGGCGGTCAATGCACCCGATGTCAGCGATTGGAAGATGTCCCGGCGACTTGTGGCCTGGGCTCTGGTTTGTTTCTTCCTGGTATCGGTCTTGTAGCTGCGGCGACCGATGAGGGCGCGGGCAAGGGCGCCGGGATAGGCTTCAACGGCAATGCGGTCTGGATCGCCCTTGCGCAGATGCGGGACGGTGACATCTGCGTGGATCAGACGCGGCGCGCCTTCGAAAAACATCAACCCGACAGGTATGCCATACAGTTTTTGCGGACTGATGGAACCAGCGTTGATGTCAGTCTGGCGGCGGTGTTCCTTGTCGCCCCTGGCGCGGCTGTTGCGATAGGTGGTGAGGGCTTTGCGAAAACCGTCCCGGCCCAGGGACTCAGCATGCAGAACGTAAGATTCCCAATCCTCTGGCCAGCCAATCGTCTCAATGAATTTGCGAGATTGACCAAATGGAAAATCAAGACCGGCGATCCAAGAACCGGAACGGACAAGCGCATCTTCAAATGCGGCCAAATTCGCAAACTCTTCGAGTGTTCCAGCCTTGAGGGTGTTGTCTTCGAGTCTGCAAGCCAGGCAGGTGATCGGCTTGCGCAGTCTTGGCCTGCTTGTGAAATCTATGCCGTAAACCTTCACTCACCCAACTTTCATGTCGCATGTCGTTGGCCGAGCCTCCCGTTTCCGGCTGTTTATACTTGTTCCAGGCGCGTTCTCTGATTGGCGCATCCTAGGTCCGGGCGCTATGGAAACCTGTGCTCACAGATTGGGTCGCTCAGGCGTCGGCGTCGGCTTTATCGGTTGTTTTTGCTTCGGTTGGCTCTTCGCCCTCTACGCCCGATTCAGCCAGTTCGACCGCTTGCGCTTCAGCGAGTGCGCGGTCTTCCTCGGCGTCGGCGATGATCACATCCTCACCAGAGGCCTGACGCGCAGCCTCATCTTCGGTGCGGGCGATGTTGAGAGTGACGGTGGCATCTACATCCGCGTGCAGCACCAGGCGAACTTTATGCAGGCCCAGGGTCTTGATGGCGGTATTCATGTCCACCATCCCACGGGTGACAGTGAACGCGTCGGTGGAAGCTACATCAGCGATATCGCGGGTAGACACCGAACCGTACAGCTGACCGGATTCAGACGCTTGACGGATCAGCACAAAGCTGGCGCCGTCCAAGTGTGCGCCTTCCTCACGTGCTTTTTCAGCACGTTCGGCGTTCAGTTTCTCGATCGCCTCGCGTTCGCGCTCAAAACGTTCCAGGTTGGCTTTAGTGGCGCGCAGAGCTTTTTCCTGCGGCAGCAGAAAGTTGCGAGCGTAACCCGGCTTCACGTCAACCACATCACCGATAATACCTAGCTTTTCGACGCGTTCAAGCAGAACAACTTGCATGGTTTCAGTCCTTGTTAATCGATAGCGTACGGCAGCAGGGCCAAAACACGGGCGCGCTTGATCGCGCGGGCCAGTTCACGCTGTTTCTTGGCTGAAACGACGGTGATGCGCGCCGGCACAATTTTGCCGCGCTCAGACATGTAACGCTGGAGCAATTTGACGTCTTTGTAGTCAATCTTCGGGGCGTTCCCACCGGAAAACGGACAGACCTTGCGCCGTCGCTGAAATGCACGACGGGCGGGGATGTTGGAGATGGACAGTTCAGTCATGATACTCAAAACCCTCTTAACGGTGCTCGCGACGTTTGCGATCTTCACCTTTGCGGTCTTCATCCTTGCGCAGCATAGCGCTTGGCTCTTTGGTCAGCTCGTCAACGCGGCAGGTCATATAACGCATCACATCGTCGGCAAAACGCTGGCGATAGTCCAGCGCGTCCAGGACATCCTGATCTGCTTCCATGTCCAGATAGCCGTAGTGGCCCTTTCGGTTCTTGTTCACGCGATAAGCGAGCGTACGCAGACCCCAATACTCGGTCTTGCGCACCCTGCCGCCTTTTTCCTTGATAAAATCCTTGAGCTCTTCGATGGAGGATTCCGCCTGCGCCGAAGACATATCCGGGCGTGCAATGAACACATGTTCGTACTTGTTCATGAGATGTTCGTCCCTTCAGAACAGGGCCGCGGCGCAGAACCTGTCCGAAGGGCCGGATGATTCCACGTTGGCTCCCCCTGATTTTGCCCGATTGACAGCGCCGAAACGGGTCGCGACCGGGGGGACCGCAACCAGTGAAGCTACGGCTTATATGGGACGAAGGAATGAAACGCAAGCGTCGGATCGGGGTTTCAACACCATTCATCAGATCAGCGTGTTCAACTCGTTACGGGTAGCCCGGCGCACGCCATCCTCGCAGTAGATTCGTGATGATCTGCATAGGGCATGGCTTGCGTCGATCATGAACACCGGTTTATCTCACCCATTCAAAGATGATTGATGTGGGGGATGCCGTGGCGCCATTGGCATTCACATTTCCCGGACAAGGCAGCCAGGCTGTTGGCATGGGCAAGGTGTTGGCCGACAGCTTTGCCTCCGCTCGTGCGGTGTTTGAAGAAGTCGATGAGGCTCTGGGACAAAACCTGTCCAGTCTGATGTGGAACGGGCCTATTGAGGATCTTACCCTGACGGAACATGCGCAACCCGCCATTATGGCGGTATCACTGGCGACCATGGCGGCGCTGAGGACCGAGTTTGATGTGGATGTGACCACAGCCCGGTTCGTGGCGGGGCATTCGCTGGGTGAGTATTCTGCCCTGTGCGCTGCGGGCGCTCTGTCAATCTCTGATGCCGGCAGGCTGCTCAAGCTGAGGGGTCAAGCCATGCAAAAGGCTGTGCCGACAGGCGAGGGTGCTATGGCGGCCTTGCTAGGCGCTGACATGGACCATGTTGAAAAAATTGTGTCGACGGGCATGAGTGCAGGAGTCGTGGCTGTCGCCAATGACAACGCGCCGGGCCAGATCGTGATTTCCGGTGCGAAATCGGCTGTGGAAGCCGTCATCGACGCCATCAGAAAAATGGGCGTGCGCAAATCTGTGCTGTTGCCGGTTTCCGCCCCGTTCCATTGCTCGATGATGCAGCCTGCCGCCGATGCCATGGTCGATGCGCTCAGGGATGTAGACATTTCTTCCCCGTCCGTGCCCGTGGTCACGAATGTTAGCGCGGCGGCGGTCTCGGATGTGGAAACCATCCGCACCCAACTGCTTGAACAGGTGACCGGTAAGGTGCGATGGCGTGAAAGTGTGGACTGGATGCACGCCCGGGGGGTTGAACAGTTTGCAGAAGCGGGGGCGAAGGTGCTCTCCACCATGCTCAAGCGCCACATCAGGCAGGTTCAGGGCATAGCGCTGGTCGTCCCTGATGATCTAGAAGCCTTGGCAGTCTCCCTCAAAGGATGAGTCGAAATGTTTGATCTTGCTGAAAAGAGAGCACTAGTGACCGGCGCAAGCGGCGGTCTGGGTTCTGAAATCGCCCGGGCGCTGCATGCCGCTGGCGCTTTCGTCGCCCTGTCGGGCACCCGTGAAGACGTGCTTGATGAGTTGGCCTCTGAACTGAGTGAACGCGCGGCGGTTTGCCTCGCAAACCTGTCAGACCCCCGGGCTGTAGACGCGCTCCCCAAACAGGCGGCTGAGGCGCTGGGCGGCCTCGACATCCTGATCTCCAACGCTGGCGTCACGCGCGATCAGCTGCTGATACGAATGAAGGACGAAGACTGGGAGACCGTGATCAAGGTGAACCTAGAGGCGCATTACCGCCTTTCCAGAGCGGTCTTGCGCGGCATGATGAAACGGCGCTTTGGTCGTATCATCGGCATAACTTCGGTGGTGGGCGTGATGGGTAATGCTGGCCAGACCAACTATGCTGCTTCCAAGGCGGGCATGATTGGTTTCACCAAATCGCTGGCCCAGGAAGTGGCTTCGCGCGGCGTGACCGCCAACTGCGTGGCGCCGGGTTTTATCGAATCACCGATGACCGATGGGCTCACCGAGGATCAAAAGGGTGCGATTCTTTCTACAATCCCAGATGGAAAACTGGGCAGCGGCGCCGATATTGCGGCTGCGTGCGTGTATCTCGCTAGTGAGGAAGCCGGTTATGTGATAGGTCAGCCCTTGCATGTGAATGGCGGTATGGCGATGATCTAGGGATGAGGGTCCGGGTGCGAGACCAGCACGCCGCATACTGTGCGGCTGGACTACGTGGTTCTTGCGTGTTATTAGCCCGCAGCACTTTGGGAAAAGCGGCGCCCGTCGGGATGACCGCTGAAAGGTTTGGAAAAAAGGGGCCGACATGTCTGATGTTTTTGAACGTGTTGAGAAAATTGTTGTCGAGCATCTCGGCGTTGAAGCCGAAAAAGTTACCGAAAAGGCTTCCTTGATTGATGATCTGGGCGCTGATTCTCTCGATTCTGTCGAGCTGGTGATGGCGTTTGAAGAGGAATTCGATATCGAAATCCCAGATGATGCCGCCGAGCATATCCAGACTGTTGGCGATGCGGTGAAGTTCATCTCCGAAAAACTCGGCTAAGCTGGCGCGAACGCCATGTCGAAGCGTCGCGTCGTCGTGACCGGGTTGGGCCTTGTAACCCCGCTCGGGTGTGGAGCCGACCATGTCTGGTCGCGGATCATCGCCGGTGAGTCGGGGCTGGCCGGCATTGAGCATTTCGATGTGTCGGACCTGTCCAGCCGTGTGGGCGGCATTGTTCCGCGCGTCGATGGACGCAATGACGGGGGTGAGAACGTTCCCGGATCCTTTGATCCAGATGCGGTGGCGCCTGCGCGAGAGCGCAGGCGTATCGACGAATTCATCCTGTACGCTATCGCAGCCGCAGATGAAGCCTTGGCCGACTCCGGCTGGAGAGCGACCGATGAAGCGTCCAGAAATCGCGCCGGTGTTCTGATCGGATCAGGTATCGGTGGCTTGCAAACCATCTATGACGCTTCGGTCACGCTGCATGAGCGCGGACCACGTAAACTCAGCCCTTTTGTAATCCCGGCCATGCTGATCAATCTGGCGTCCGGCCATGTCTCAATCCGTAATGGCTTGAAAGGTCCGAACCACTCTGTGGTCACCGCTTGCTCTACGGGTGCGCACGCAATTGGCGACGCCGCCCGTCTGATCGCTTATGGCGATGCGGACATGATGGTGGCGGGGGGAGCGGAAAGCGCCATCACCCGTCTGGGTTATGGCGGTTTCGGCGCAGCGCGCGCCTTGTCCACCGGCTTTAATGATAATCCCAAAGGCGCATCGCGCCCCTGGGATAAGGATCGCGACGGTTTTGTGATGGGTGAGGGCGCCGGCGTGGTCATTCTTGAAGAATACGAAGCTGCAAAAGCCCGTGGCGCCACCCTTTACGCCGAAGTTCGCGGCTATGGCCTGTCGGGTGACGCCCACCATATCACAGCACCGGCCGAGGATGGCGATGGCGGTTTTCGTTCCATGACGGCGGCGATCGCCAGCGCCGGGTTGACCCCTGCCGATATCGGTTATGTGAACGCTCACGGCACCTCCACGCCCAAGGGCGACGAGATTGAACTGGGCGCCGTGGAACGCCTGTTTGGCGATGCGGCGGGTGATCTGGTCATGAGCTCAACCAAATCCGCGATTGGTCACTTGCTTGGCGCCGCCGGGGCGGTCGAGGCGGTGTTCTCGATCCTGGCCATGCGCGATGGCGTGTGCCCGCCAACCCTGAATCTGGACAATCCTTGCGCGAAGAGTTCGATCAATCTGGCGCCGCATGAATCGGTGGAAAAACAGATCAATGCAGTCCTGTCGAATTCTTTCGGGTTTGGCGGCGCCAATGCCTCTGTGATTTTCACAAAACCTGACTAAGATCCCAGGCAGGCCGTAACCGGGGCATTTGTATGGGTGATCAGCATACACCGGACTCTGGAGCCGTCAGGAAAGGCCCAACTCTGATGCCTGTACTGGCCTGGGTTGGCGGGGTGGCGGCGACTCTCACGCTGTTGACGTCCGTCGGCGTTTATGTGGGGTGGACCTGGATGCAAACCCGGTTTGAAGCGCCGGGGCCGACGCTGGAAGAGTCTGTGGTGCAGTTGCCGCGTGGTTCAGGGCTGGTATCCATCGCCAACCAGCTTGAGCGCGAAGGCCTTGTGTCTGATGCGCGCCTGTTCAGGGTCATGGTGACCTTAGATGGCGGCGACCGCGATTTGCGGGCGGGTGAATTCGCTATTCCACCCTCGGCTTCGATGCTTGAAGTCTATGAGATTTTGCGCCTGGGCCAGACGATCCAGTATCCGATTACCGTGGCTGAAGGGTTGACAAGCGCCATGATCGCCCGAGTGGTGGAACGTGCAGACATGCTCACCGGTGAGATCAAGCGTACGCCCGCAGAAGGCGCGCTGTTGCCCGAAACCTATCTTGTAGACCGCGGCGCAAGTCGTCAGGCGGTGCTGGACCGGATGGAAGCGGCGCAGGACGCACTCATTGCAGAGCTATGGCCGAACCGCGCCGCAGATCTGCCGTTTGATACCCCGCAACAGGCGATTATCCTGGCTTCGGTGGTGGAAAAGGAAACCGGTATTGACCATGAGCGTCCATTGGTGGCGGCGGTGTTTGTGAACCGGTTGCGCCGGGGCATGCGACTGCAAAGCGATCCCACGGTTATTTACGGCCTTACACAGGGTGAACCGTTGGGCCGGGGCATTCGCCAGTCTGAACTCGACAGCGTGACCAACCCCTATAATACGTATCGGATTGATGGTCTGCCACCGACGCCAATCGCCAATCCAGGCCGGGATGCCATCAAATCTGTGTTGAACCCGCCGCAATCTGAGTATCTGTTCTTTGTGGCGGATGGGACGGGCGGACACGCCTTTTCCAAAGCCTATGTCGAACATAGTCGCAATGTGGCCCGCTGGCGCCGCATTGAGCGCGCACGCGCACGAGAAATGAACCCATATGTGGAGTAGACGCCATGCAGGGCGATCATGATCATCTGTCGGGTCAGGTGTTCCACGCCCAGCGCCGCGGTTTCATGCTGGTGCTCTCCAGCCCATCGGGCGCCGGCAAAACCACGCTGTCCCGGCGTCTGCTGATCAAGCATCCAGATCTGACGCGGTCGGTGTCGGTCACCACGCGCAAACCCCGTCCGGGCGAAAAACACGGTGAAGATTATTATTTCATCAATCAGGAAGATTTCACCCGCAAAATCAACACTCATGAATTTTACGAATGGGCGAAAGTTTTCAACCATTATTACGGCACCCCCAAAAGCCCGGTGAAAACCGCTCTGGATAAAGGCCGGGATGTGGTCTTTGATATTGACTGGCAAGGCGCTCAGGCGCTGGCCGACAGTGCGCCCGAAGATGTTGTACGGGTCTTCATCTTGCCCCCCTCGCTTGAACTACTGCATGATCGTTTAATAAAACGCGCCCAGGACACAGATAAAGTCATTGAGAGACGCATGAATGGCGCCAGGGCTGAGATCAAGCACTGGAGAGAATATGACTATGTACTGATCAACGATGACTTTTCCCAAACGCTGGAAGAACTTGATCTCATCTTAAAAGCTGAACGCCTCAAGCGCAGCCGCCACCCCTGGCTAAAGGGGTTTGTGGGGACTCTGATGGAGGAATAACGCTACACACTTCAGATTGGCATGGGGTATTATGCGCTTCGATGACATCGCCCGGCGCGCCAAAGCCCCGTCCACATGAACAGGCACTGGGCCGATGTTGAACACAACGCGAAGGGTATCTGAAATGTCTCGATCTTATCGGAAGACACCTATGTCCGGTCTGACGATGAAGGACAGCGACAAGCCGTTCAAGAAGGCCGAGCACAGGCGGGCGCGGCGGGTTGAAAGAGCTCGCGACCTGACCGTTGATGAACCGCCCGCAGAAAAGGCGTTCGGTAACCCTCGGAATGCACCCAAACTCGGTAAGCAATGGGTTGACATCACTTACTCTCCTGAGGCTATGAGAAAGTAAAACCGGCGGTCCGGTTTTGCCTACAGTTTTGGGGAAGAGAGCCAGGGCTTAGACACGCCCTGCATGGGGCGCCCCGATTTGGGTGAGACGCACAAC